>JANOFW010000169.1:0-2432 GCA_031413835.1 Planctomycetia bacterium | reverse complement strand
CCTCGGGCCGCGCGCGCATCCTGGGGCTGGCGCGCATCCGCTCCAAGGACTCCATCGAAGAGCTGATGAAGGCCATGGTGCTGGCCGGTGACCGCCCGCGACGCCGCGGCGGCGACTCGGTCGTGCCGCGCTTCCTGCAGGACTTCCGCCTGGCGCTGATGATCCTCACCGGCGAAGACAAGGGCCCCTCCAAGGAGGCCTGGCTCGCCTGGTGGCGCGAGAACGACAAGAAGTTCAAGGTCTCGGAAGTCCCGCCCACGATCCCCGCCGCCGCGCGCGGGATCTGGGAGGACTACTGGGACGAGCCGTACGGCGATTGAGCTGCTGAAGTCACGAGGTACGGGAGGGACGACGATGCGCTTCACGACGAGGATCACCCGGAGCCGCCTGCTGGCGCCCCTGGGCGCGCTGCTGGGCCTCACGCTCGGCGGCTGTTGCGGCGGCATCTCCCTCTGCTGCCAGCCGCCCTGCTGTCCGCCGCGGTGCTGCCCGCCGCCGTGCTGCCCGCCCAGCGTGGCGCACACGCGACCCTCGGCCCCGGCGCCGACGAGCGGCGGGCTCCTGGGCGACACCTCGACGTTTGGCGAGAACCCGGAGCGTCCGGGCACGTGGGTGTGGACCAAGCCTGGCGTAGACCTGCGGAGCTACGACGACCTGCTGATCGAAGCGGTGCGCGTGCAGCCTGCGGCGGGCTCGACCTTCGCCGCCCTCCCCGAGTCACAGCGTGCCGCGGCAGCACAGGCGTTGCATGCCGCCGTGCTCAAGACCGTCGCGCCCTACTACGAGGTGGTAGAGACGTCTGGCGCGCACACCCTGCGCGTGCGCGTGGCGCTCACCAGCGTGCCGGCCGCCGACGGCAGCGGCGCGGCCTCGCTCGAGGCCGAGTTGCTCGACGGCAAGAGCCAGGAGCGGCTCGTGGGTGCCTTGGGCTCGCTCAGCGCTGCCGAGCTGGCCGCCCCGGCGACGGGAGAGATCCGACCGGCCGACGAACGCGCCCACCGCGCCTGGGCCGCCCGCCTGCTGCATTACCTCGATACGCACGTCCGCTGAGCCCGCCGGGCCTGGGGCGCTGCCTGCCCGGCCCATCCCTGCCGCTAGGTCTTGAACCGCAATACATGCTGCGGCAGACTCCGGGCCCACGGAGGACCTGTTCATGCTCACGCGTACCCTCGCGCTCACCGCTCTGATCGCCCTCGCGGGCCTCGGTCTCCCGTCTGGAACGCGGCTCGCCAACGCCGAAGAGGCCGCGGCGGAGGGCTACACCCCGGCCGAGCTGCGCGACCTGGTGGGACCCATCGCGCTCTACCCCGACGTGGTGATCGCCTCGATCCTGCCCGCCACGACCTACCCGGCCGACGTCGCAGCCGCGGTGGCCCTCCTGGCCCAGCAAGGTGGCACGGTGAGCGCCGTGCCGGAGGGATCGACCTGGGACCCGAGCGTCCAATCGCTGCTGCAGTTCCCGGACGTGCTCACCTGGCTCGGTCAGAACAAGGAGTGGGTCGAGCAGATGGCCTACGCGGTTGCGGTCCAGCAGTCGGCCGTGCTGGCCGCGATCCAGGCCTTCCGCAAGGAGGCGCAGGCGGCGGGCAACCTGAAGTCCGACGAGCACCAGGTCGTGTCCACGGAGGACACGTCGGACGGCTCCACCGAGGTCATCGTCATCGAGTCCTCGAGCCCCACGGTCGTCTACGTGCCCACCTACCAGCCGGCGGCCGTGGTGCAGCCCGCGTACACGGGCTGGGCCTGGGGCGCGGGCTTCGCCATGGCCGCGACCGGCGTCTGGGCCTACAACAACGTCAACTGGGGCTCGAACGGCGGCGACATCAACATCAACAACAGCATCAACACCGGCAACATCAACACCGGCAACATCAACGCGGGCAACAACGTCGGGCCCAACCGCGCCACGCAATTCAAGGCCCCCGCCAGCGCGGCCAAGCGCCCGGCGGGCGGCGTGAAGCAGCCCAGCCAAGGAGGCTGGGGCAACGCGACCGGCAAGCCCAAGGGCTCCGGCGTGAAGCCTCAGCAGCGCCCCGGTGGCGCGGCGACCAAGCCCGCGGCCCGTCCGGGCGCCGCAGGCCCGTCGAACGTGGGCGGCGGCAACAAGCCCAGCGCCGGCAATCCTGGCGGGGGAGCCGGCGCCCGGCCCCCGACGGCCAAGCCCGCGGCAGGCAAGCCTCCCGCACGCCCCAGCGCCAGCCCCTCGCACGGCTTCGGCGGAGCCAGTGACGGAGCCCAGGCACGCTCCCAGAGCGACCGCGGCGCCTCGAGCCTCAAGCAGTCCGGCGGCGGCGCCAAGGGCGGCGGCAGCTACAAGGGCCAGTCCGGCCGCAGCAGCAGCGGTGGCGGCAGTCGTAGCGGCGGCGGCAGCAGCGGCGGTCGCAGCGGTGGTGGTGGTGGCGGCGGTCGTCGTCGCTAGGCCCGCGCACACG
>JANOFW010000168.1:0-8095 GCA_031413835.1 Planctomycetia bacterium | reverse complement strand
GTGCGGCCGCCGTCCTTCAACGAGAGCTGCGTGAGCCGGCCGTCGAGCTGCAGCGCCCAGACGTGCTCGCCGTCGGGGACCAGCGTGCCCACCGCCGACATGCTGTCGAGCGCCACGTTCCAGCGCGCGCGCCCCGTGGCGAGCTCGATGGCCGACACGCGTCGTGCGCCGCCCTTCTCGTCCGGCCCGGCCGTGACGACCAGGCCCGGCACGATCAGGTCGCGGGTCTCGCGTGCGGTGGGCAGCTCGATCTCGCGCAGCGCCGCGCCCGAGACCAGGTCCACCACCAGCAGCCGGGTGCGCTGCCCCGAGCGGTCGGAGCGCAGGCGCGTGAGCAGCACCTGGCCGCCCACGGCCTGGATGCCGTAGATCGGCTCGGCGCCCAGCTCCAGGCTCCACAGCGAGAGGCCCGTGCGCGCGTCGAAGGCCTCGAGCACGCGCTCGCTGCTGCCTGCGGAGGGGTCCTGGCCGCTCACCACCAGCACGCCCCGCGAGACCGCGAGATCGTGGACCGAGCCCGGGTGCTCGCGGCTCCAGCGCGTGGCGCCGTGCGCGGGCTCCACGCCGCGCAGCTCGCCGCGCAGCACCAGGGCCAGCGTGTCCTCGGAGAAGCCTGCGCGCGTGGAGTAGGCCTCGGGCAGCTCGAAGGCGCGCTCGCCGCGCACGAGGTCGTAGGCGCGCAGCATGCCGCCGCGCACCGTCAGGGCCAGCGGCGCCTGCTCGTCGGCTTCGGTGGCGAGCAGCACGGGCAGCGTGATCTCCTCGTCCGCGGGCGGATCGACCAAGCGCTCGACCAACGGCAGGCACCAGCTCGCCGGCGTCGCCACGGCGGGGGTCTCGACGGCGCGGGGCTCCGGGGCAGGCCCGCGCTCGTCACGCGCGGCCTCGCGGGCCGTGAGCGGGCGCCCGTCCACCTCGAGCAGCGTCTCGGCCGGCAGCTCGTCGAGGGCCGCGAGCACCGCGCGCCGCGCGCCCGACGCGCCCAGCAGCCCGTAGGCCCGCAGCAGCGGCACGAGGCCCGAGGCCGCCTGCGGGTGTCCGGGGTGGCGGGCCAGCAGCGCGCGCAGGCGCTCGGCCGCCTGCTCGGGCTGGCCTTCGGCCAGCAGCGTCTGCCCCAGGGCCAGCTGCGCCGCCGGCACCACGCTGGCGTTGGGCCAGGTCGAGAGCACGCGCTCAAGGGCCGCTGCGTCGCCCCGGGCCCGCGCCGTCTCCAATCCCGAGCGCGCTCGCTCCTCGAAGGGGGCATAGGGCTCGCGGCCGTGGCGCACCAGCACCTGGGCGATGCGGCGCTGGGCGAGTGCGCGCGCGGGCTCGATGCCCAGGCGCACGTCGCCGTGCGCCTCGAGCAGCCGCTGCAGCGCCGCCACGGCCTGCGCCGGGCGTTGGGCGTCTTCCTCGATGCGTGCCAGGCGCAGCAACGTGACCACGCGCACGGGCACGGCCTGGTCGGCCGTGTCCGCGGAGGCTTGGGCATCGCCAGCCTCCGCGTAGAGGCGCTCGAGGTTGGCGATGCGCTCGTCGTGCCGGCCCGCCAGGGCGCCGTCGAGGGCCAGCCGCGCCTCGACGTTCTCGCCGGGCGTGGCTGCCAGGGCCAACGCCTCGCGCCAGGCCGGCGCGCCGCGCACGGCCTCGGCCTTGCCGCGCTCGGTCCCCTCGGCCATCCAGGCGTCGAACAGGCCGCGGCGCGCGCGTTCCGCCAGCGGGCTCCCCGCAGGCGCGACGTCGAGCGCCGCGCGGAAGGCGGCGCGCGCCTCGGCCGGCCCACGGCCGCGCAGGTAGAGGTCGCCGGCCTCGAGCAGGACCTCGGGGTCGCCGGGGCGCTCCCGTCGGCGACGCAGCAGGTCGCGCTCCACGTCATCCCAGGCGTAGTGGCCCTGCAGCCGTCCGCGCCCGGCGACCACCAGCACGTGGCCCAGCGCCAGGAGGTTGCCCGGCTCGGCCTCCTCGCTCCAGGCATCGCGGCCCAGGAGCTTGAGCTCGGCGTCGAGCGAGAAACGCTGCAGGCCTTCGTCGGTGGGCACGAGCACCTCGCGTCCGCGCAGCGCCCCCTGCCCGCGCACCTGGCTGCTCTCGGGGTCGAAGCGGCCGCGCGCGAGCAGCCGGCCGGTGGAGAGGTCCAGGGCGTCGAGCGTGCTGCTGGTGAGCAGCAGCGCCTCGCGCCCGGCCAGGCGCGCCACGCCCACGACCTGGCGCAGCGAGCCGTAGCGCGTGCGCAGCAGCGTCTCGTGCGGCGCCCGCCAGCGCAGCGCCCCGCTGGCGCGGTCGTAGGCGTTGACGTGCAGCGCGTCGCCGGGCGCCACGACGACCAGGTCGCGGGTCACCAGGGGCGCGGCCGGGCCCACGCGCGGGCGGCGGATCTTGGGCTGGAACCACATCTGCACCGGCTCGATGGGGATCACGTCGTAGGAGGCCAGCCACTCCAGCCGGCCGTCGGCCAGGCGCACCGCCGCCAGGCAGCCCAGCCCCGTGCCCGCGTAGGCCACGCCGTCACGCGCCGAGACCGCGCCGGCGCTGAACTCCTTGACGGGGTTGCCGAAGAGGTTCGTCTCCTGCTGGCCGTAGACCAGCGGCGTCTCCCACAACACGCGTCCGCTGGCGGCCGAGACCCCGAAGAGGGCCACGTCCTCGTAGTTCTCGTAGCGCGCGCCCAGCGCCACCACCACGTCGTCGGCGACCACTGGCTCGGAGCAGAAGTGCACGCGGCGCAGACGTTCGCGGTCGGCCTCGTCGGCGCCCGCGCGCCACAGCAGGCGGCCGTCCTCACGCGACACCGCCACCAGCGCGCGTCGCGGCATGTAGGTGTTGACCTGCATGTTGAGCACGCGGTCCTCGCGCCAGCCCGTGGAGACCTCCAGCGTGGCGATGACGCGGTCGCGCCACAGCGTGGGGGCGAAGGGCCGATCGAAGGCCGTGCGTCCGCGCGCCAGCATGTTGCTCGCCAGCAGCGGCAGGCCGGGCCGCGGGTCCTCCAGCTTCCACAGCGGACGCCCGCTGAACAGGTCGAGCGCGCGCAGCGCACGTCCGTCGCTGACGTAGAGCGTGCGCGCGTCGGCGGCCGGGAACAGGGGGCGGTAGGCGTCCAGGTGCGCCTCGAAGTCGATCTGGTCGTCGCCCTCGGCCTCGTTGCCGGGCAGGTCGTGCTCACGCGGCGCGAGCGAGGTCTCGAGCGCCCAGCGCAGCGCCGTGGAGCGCCCGCCCTCGGCCGGCGCGGCCTGCGTGCGCGAGGGATCCCCGCCCCACATCGGCCAGCCCGGGCCTGAGGGCGCGACCGGCGTGGCGGCGCGCAGTTCCTCCAGGCGCGCGCTGAGCGCCACGGGACCCCGGCGCGTCTCGAGCGCGAGCCCAGCAGGCAGCTCGAGCGCGGCCAGCGCCGCACCGTCGCCCAGGTCGGCCAAGGCCTCCATGCGGCGCCACCAGAGCAGCGCATCCTCCGGCGTGCGCCGCAGGGCCTCGCCCGTCAGCATGGCGACCCGGCGCAGGTCGCCGGCCTCCAGAGCGCGCTCGACGAGCAGCCGCGTGACCTCCCGCCCCTGGCGGCCGGCACCGAAGCGCCGACGGATCTCGAGCAGCGGGGCCTCGTCGCCGCTGGCCAGCGCCTGCGCGCGCAGCGGCTCCACGGCCGGGCCCGTGAGCGCGTCGTAGCGCGCCAGCGCCTCCTGAGGCAGCCCGTCGAGGATCTCCGCGAGCACCGCGCCGGCCGGCCTCCAGCGCTCGGAGGCCTCGGTCTGCTCCTCGAGGTAGAGGTCGTGAGCGTGGTCCTCGAGACCCTCCTGGATCTGGGCCAGGGCGCGGTCCACCTCGCCTGCGGCCAGCAGCCGGCGCGCCTCCTCGACGGCGAAGCGCGCGCGCGTGGTGTCGCGCACGCCGAAGGGTCGCGCCCGCGACTGCGGCTCGTCGGCGGCACTGCCCCGGGCCCCCAGGAACGCCAAGGCCAGCAGCAGCGTCGCAGCCGAGGGGAGGGGGCGGAAAGCCATCCGCTCGACTCTACCAGCGCTCCGGCCGCGCTCCCGGGACCTGCGCACCAGGCGTCAGATCATCTGCCAGCGTTTGCGCAGGGCCCACTCGAGGCCGAGCACCAGGGTCAGCAGGATCAGCACCCAGGACTTGTCCCACTGCGTGCGGCGCTCGCGGTTGAGCACGCGCGAGACGGTCTGGGCCGGCAGCGAGAGCTCGCCCAGCGCGGAGAGGCGCGTGACCTGGCCGTCGGTCTCGCGCGCGAGAGCGGCCAGGACCTGGTGGTTGGGCAGCCTGAGCGCGTCCTCGCGGGCGCGGGTGACGCCGCGGAAGCGCCGCTCGGCGCGTTCGCCGCCGCCGTCCTCGCCGCGTCCGTCGCCGCGCTGCTCGATCCACACCAGGTAGGTGCCGGGCCGCGTCACGGGCAGGCTGAAGCTGTACTCGCCGGCCGCGCCGCCCTCGGGGCGTGCCGGGCGGCTCTCGCCCTCGAGGTCGAGGCGGCCGCCGTCGTCGGGCAGCTCCACATGCACGCCGTCGAGGAAGGGCGCGTCCAGGGGCTGGAAGCGCTCGTCGAGGGCCGTGATCAGGATCTCGGCCGTCTCCCCGACCGGGACCTCCTCGTCCTTGGGGAAGATCTTGAAGCGCTTGTTGCCGCCCAGCAGGCGGTAGGTCGCCAGGTCGCGCACGACCTGCTCCCAGAAGGCGCCGTAGTACGTGTCGCCGTGCCCGGCTCTCAGGGGCGCGAGGTAGTCGATGCCGGTCCAGAACACGCGGCCCTTGCCGAAGTTCTTCGTGGCGCACAGGACCAGCGGCTCGTCACGGCCGTCGAGCAGCTCGCGCGCGTCGGGGGCGCCGGGCCGGAAGGCGGTGGCCAGCGCGACCGCACCGGGCCTCAGGCCCCCCAGGCAGCGGTAGGCCCAGTACCAGAGCCAGGGCTCGGAGAGGCTCACACGCTCGTCTTCGTGGGCCCAGATGCGGGCGAGCCGCTCGGGGGAGAGCGGCTCGCCTTCGGCGTCCGGGGGCAGGATCTGGAAGGCCGGGTGCACCCGGCCGGCCTCGGTCAAGCGCATCCGGAACGGGCGGTCCGCCGGCTTGCCCACCGGCTTGAACGAGCTCTCGGTCGCCTTCTTGTCCCCCGCCGTGGCCGCGATCGGCAGCAGGTCGGCGAGCGGCGTGCCGAGCATGTCGAGCGGGTTGCGCATGTCCTCGCCCGTCTGCAGCGCGATCCCGCCGCCCTCCTCGACGAAGGCGCGGATCAGCCGCAGCACCTCATCCTTGCGCGCCGGCCCACCGGCGAGGGCGGCCAGGTCCACGTCGCCCAGGATCAGCACGTCGTAGGCGAAGAGATCCTCGCGCGTGGTGGGGAAGCTGCGCCGCGGCTTCATGCGCCGGTCGCTGTCGCGGGTGTAGGGCATCTCCACGGTCGGGTCGGCGGTCTGCAGCAGCACGTGCGTCAGGAAGCGGTTGCGCGGCGGCCCGCCCAGGGAGCCCGCGCGCGGCGGCGCCTCGCGCGTGAGGTAGTTGGAGAGGAAGCGCCAGTCCCAGCGCGCCAGGCGGTCCACGTACAGCACGCGGATGCTCGTGTCCACCACGCGCAGATCGTGCGTGGCGACGTTGTCGTCCAGGATCGCGTCCTCGCGCTTGAGCGACTCGGGCAACGCGGCCGTGACGCTCACGCGGTAGGTGCCGGGCTCGTCGAAGCGCGCGGCCAGGGCCACGGGCAGGGCCTCGTTCTCGCCGGGCAGGGCGGCGGCCTCGACGCGCTCGCGCGTGCCGTCGCCCCCCGGCAGCTCCAGCGGTCGGGGCGGCATGGGGCGACCCTCGGCGTCCGCGATCTGCTCGACGCCCAGGCGGGCGCTCACGGGTCCGACCCCGGTCAATCCCTTGTGCCGCAGGTCGGTCTCGAAGAGCACCGTGTCGTGCAGCAGCACGACGTCCTTGGCGCGGATCGGCTCCACGCGCAGGTTCTTGTCGCTGTCGGGGTTGCCCAGGCCCACGGCGACGACGTGCAGCTGGCGCGCGTTCGGCAGACCGGTCACGACCTCGAGGGGCGGCTCGCCTTCGCTGGTGTCCTGGCCGTCGGTGATCAGCACCACGCCGGCCAGGCGCTGGTCGGGACGTCCCAGGAACTGCGTGGCCACGTTGCGCAGCGCGACGCCGATGCGCGTGCGCGGTCCGCTGGGCGTCTGCAGGGCGAGCGCGCGCAGGACGGCGGCCAGGGGATCCTCGGCGCCCTCGTTGGCGGGGCGGCCGCGGCGCTCGTCGGCGAGCACCTCGGTGCTCCCCAGCGAGCGCCAGTCCTCGTCGAAGGCGAAGACGTGCAGCACGAAGCGCTCGGCCAGGCGCTGCAGCACGGCGCCGCCCTGCGCCGTGAGCACGCGCGTGGTGAGCCCCAGGCGCGAGGCGTCGGGCGCCGCAGCCAGCGAGCCGGGACGCGCGGCCCCGTCGTCCTCCGGCCACGCGGCCGCGAGCAGCCGCGCCTCCTCCTCGGGGGGGTAGGCGTCCTCGTTCTTCATCGAGGTGCTGGTGTCCAGCAGCACCACCAGATGGCTCTTCTCCTCCGCGGTGCGCACCTGCTCGCGGTAGGGCCCGGCGATGAGCAGCACCACCAGGAGCAGCGCCGCCACGCGCAGTCCCGCCAGCAGCAGGCGCCGGCCCGGGCTCGCCGAGCCGCGCTCGCGGGCGTAGACCCAGCGCGCGGCCAGCAGCAGGCCGAGCACGAGGACGGTGAGCACCCAGGGGGCGGGCAGGTTGGCCCAGCGCCACGCGCCCTGCTCGACCCGCACGTCTGCGAGCAACGGCGCGGCCAGCAGCGGCGCGAGGGCGGCGGTGAGCGTGAGGGGCATGGGCGCCATGCTAGGCGGCGCCTGCGGAGGGAGCGGGAGCGGCTTCGCCCTGGGCCGCGCGCCGGCCGAACCAGAAGGCCAGCAGCGACTCGAGGATCAAGAGGCCCAGCACGATGCCCAGGATCAGGCGCGCCAGCTCGCCCTCCCGAGCCGCCTGCGAAGAGGCCGCCAGGGAGCGCAGGCTGTCCACCACCTCCACCGGCGCCTCGGGGCCGGCTGCGGCGATCAGCGCCAGCGGGTCGGCGCGCTGGAGCGAGCCCTCGTCGGGATCCACGTTCACCGCGTACCAGGCCAGGCCGGGCCCGTTCGAGCCGGGTGCCGGCTTGTAGCTCAGGCGCCAGGCGCCGCAGGTGCCGGTCAGGTCGCAGGTCACGCGGCGCCGCTCGCTGTCGCCCTCCACGCTCAGGCGCGTGAGCGCCAGCTCGCGGCCGCCGGGAGCCACCAGGCGCTCGCCCTCCGCGCCGCGCGGCAGGATGGCCTCGAGCGTCTCGCCCACGAGCAGGGTGCGCGCGGCCTCGCTCGAGCGGGTGAGGTGGAAGGCCGCCTCCTCGAGGAACACGGGCAGGAAGAACGGCACGCCCAGCTTGAGCCAGCCCTCGTCCAGGCTCGTTCCCACCCACAGCGTGCGTCCCAGGCCCAGGCGGCCTTCGACCAGCGCGGCCCCGCCGCCCTCGCTCCAACGCAGCACCACGCGCGGGTCCTCTGCCGAGACGGGGGCCGGTGCGCGCGGGGGCTCCGGCGAGGGCGGGGCCTCGGGGGCGCCGGGGCCGGCCGTCGGACCGCGAGGGGGGGAGGCGAAGGGCATGCGCCCCAGGAGCTGGGGCGGGTAGCGGCCCAGCCACAGCGCCACCTCGGGCCCGCTGAACGCGCGCGCCCAGGCTTCCGGGCTGGGCGTGGTGAGCTCGAAGTGGAAGGGGGCGGGCGCGTCGGGACGGCGCGTAGGCACCTCGGCGGTCTCGAAGGCCAGCGGCAGCAACCGGTCGGCACGCGGCACGCGGTGGAACGGCTCGTTCCACATGCGTGCGTCGAGCGCGTCGCCCACGAACACCAGCAGGCCGCCGCCGTCGCGCACGTGGCGCGCCAGCTCGGCCTGCACGGCCTGGGTGCGCGGCGCGGTGTTGGCCAAGACCACGAGGTTGGGGGGGGCGCCCGAGCTCTTCAGGCGCATGGCGAAGAGCGCTTCGCTGTCGGCGTGCGCCAGCTCGAACACGGGCGGGGGCACCTCGCCGCCCGCGGGACGCTCGGGCGGCACGGGGTCGAAGGAGGGCCGCAGCAGCGCCAGCGCCGGCTGCGGC
>JANOFW010000167.1:0-9075 GCA_031413835.1 Planctomycetia bacterium | reverse complement strand
GTCGGGCCGCTCGATGTCCACCCACAGCACCTTGTCGGAGGCCTTCATCGCGGCCACGACCTCTGCCTCGTCGGCCACGGGCAGCATGCTTCCGCCGGGCGACTTGCACATGGCGCGACGCATGGGGGGCTACGCTACACCCGGGGACGCCGGGTGCTCAGACGTGCTTCCAGGGCGCGCAGCTCGTCCCGGTTCTCGGGGAAGCGCACCAGGGCCAGCGCCTCCTCGAAGCTCGTCAGGCGGGCCTCGCCGTGCTCGTCAGAGAGGCGCACCGTGGCCGGCCCGGCGTGGGGGGGAAGCACGGCGCCGAGGCAGCGCTTGCGGAACGAGCGACCCGAGAGGGGGCTGACGAACTCGACCCAGCGCTCGAGGTCGAAGATCTCCACGCCGTCCGCGTAGCCCGTCTCCTCGCCGATCTCCCGGCGGGCGGCGGCCTCGAGATGCAGGTCGAAGGTCTCCACGCGGCCCGAGACGCCCTGCCAGAAGCCGCCCTGCTCCGGCCGGCGCAACAGCATCAGCAGCCTCCAGGCACCAGGGGCGGGCACGGCCAGGAGCACGTCCACCACCAGGCGCGGCGAGGCAGGCGTGCCCTCGCCCAGCGAGGGCGGCAGCGGGGCCCACAGCACGTCCGGGCCGCCGAGGTCGGGTTCTTGGGGGCGGGCGTGGGTCGAGGCCATGGGTCGGCGTGGGGTACGGTAGTCGGCCGGAGACCACGTGCCCACGCGGGACATCACGACGAGAGCTCGCAGCGCCCCGTCACGCGCCTCGCGGGGGCCCTGAGATGCCGCTCGCGCTGCGCCGGCTGGGGCCCTTGGGCGGCCGCATCCTCGTGCTCGGCGAGCGGCTGCGGCTCGGGTGCGATCCGGAGCTCGAGGTCGTGATCGACGATCCCCGCGTGCGCCCCGTGCACGCCCGGCTGCGCCCGCTCCAGGGCGAGTGGGTGGTGGCGGCCGAGGGCGACGCACCCCTGTTCGTCAACGGCCGCGCGGTACCTTTCTTCGCCTTGCGCCACGGGGACCGGATCGAGCTGACCGACCCCGGCGCCCCCGGCGCCCCCGCGTTTGTGTGGGAGGACCGTCTCGTCGGCACCTTCGTGCGGCCCGGCGCCTCGCGCCTGGAGGCCTGGCTGACGCAGCCCGCCTCGCGCGCGGCGGAGGCGGGGCCCGCGCGCTACGGCGTGGATCCGGGGGCGCTGGGGGCGCGGCGTGTCGTGGCGCGGGGGCGCGTGCCCGAGGGGGGCTGCGCCTGTCGGGTCGAGGTCAGCGCGCCGCTCACGGGCGCGGTCGAGTGCGAGCGCGCGCTGGAGGCGGCCGTCTCCGTGGCCGGGGCGCCGCATGCGAGCCTGGCGCCCGTGATAGACGCGGGGGTCTGGCGGGGGGAGACTGGCCTGCGGCCCTGGATCGCGACGTGCCCGGCCGAGGGCCGGAGCGCGGCCGAGGTGCTCGGCGGCCCGCCCCTGGGCGTCGGCCCGTGGTTGCGCGCGATGGCCCAGGCGGCGCGCGGGCTGGCTTGGCTGCACCGGCGCGGCTGCCTGCTGCGGCGGGTGTCACCCGAAGGGCTCACCCTGACGCCCGGCGGGGGCGCGGTCCTGGACGGCTACCTGGACGCGCGCCTCTGGCGCCACGGCATCCCGCCGGCCGGCAAGGGCCTCGACCCGGCCGGGTTCAGCGCGCCGGAGGAGGGCCTCGAGGGCGGGCCGGCGATCACGGCCGCCGTGGATGTCTACGGACTGTGCGCCGTCGGCTACGGCCTGCTCGTCGGGGGCTCCGGGGGCGAGGGCCGCGAGCGGCAGGCCGGCCTGGGCCCAGGGACGCCGCAGGAGCTCGAGGACCTGCTCCTCGAGGGCCTGGCGCCCGAGCCCGCCCAGCGCCCGCAGGCCGCAGACCTCGCACGGCGCCTTGAGGCGTTCGAGGCGCTCTGGGCCCTGGAGCCGGCCTAGCGCGACGGGGTCGTTCGCGCCCCGAGCCGTATGCTCGGGCGCCCATGGCCCTTGCCCTCCCCTCCCTGACGCTGCGCGGCGGCCCGCCCGTGCATCCCTACGTCTACAGCAAGCGGGTGTTGCGCGTCGATCGCAGCGCGCGGGACGGCGACGTGGTGCGGCTGCTCACGCGCGAGGGCAAGCCCTGCGGCTACGGCTTTGCCCACAGCCAGAGCCAGATCGGTGTGCGCGTGCTGAGCTACGACCCGGCCGTCGTGCCCGACGAGGCCTGGCTGGCAGGGCGCGTGCGCGCCGCGGAGGCCCTGCGGCGCGATGTGCTGCGCCTGCCCGAGACCACCAACGCCTGGCGCTCGGTGAACGCCGAGGGCGACGGGCTCTCGGGTCTGGTGGTGGACCGCTACGCCGACACCGCCGTGGTGGGCCTCTTCAGCCTGGGGTGGCTGCGCCGGGCCGACGAGCTCACGCGCGTGCTCAAGGACGTGCTGGGCGTCAAGCAGGTCGTGCTGCGGGCCGACGAGAAGACCGAGCGCCAGGAGGGCTTCAGCGCCCCGCCGCCGCCGCGCGTCAAGCGCGTGCGCATCCATGAGCGCGAGGTGGCCTTCGAGGTCGATCCCGCCGGGGGCCACAAGACGGGCTTCTTCCTCGACCAGCGCGAGAACCGCGCTCGTCTGGCGGGGCTCGCCCGCGGTCGTAGCGTCTTCGACGGCATGACCTACACCGGCGGCTTCGCCCTCGCGGCCGCCCTGGCCGGGGCGCGCAGCGTGCGCGGCATGGACCTCGACGAGGAGGCCGTCCTGCAGGCCCAGCGCAACCTGGCCCTCAACCGCCTGCCCGAGGGTTCCAGCGTGCGCTTCGACCACGGCGACGTCTTCGACGCGCTGCGGGCCTACGCGCTGGGGCCCGAGGGCGAGCGACCCGAGGTGCTGGTGGTCGATCAGGCCAAGTGGGCGCGGGACCGGGCCGGGCTGGGCGCCGCCATGGCCAAGTACCGCGACTTGAACCGCCTGGCGCTGGAGGCCGTGGCGCCCGGGGGGCTGCTCCTCACCTGCTCGTGCTCGGGCCTGGTCTCGGAGGAGATGTACCTCG
The DNA here is from genome assembly GCA_031413835.1 of Planctomycetia bacterium. GTDB lineage: Bacteria > Planctomycetota > PLA2 > PLA2 > JAEUHO01 > CAXQZU01. Next base: position 6,050 of record JANOFW010000167.1, on the reverse strand, counting down.
GGGTGATCCGTGAGGCCGCGCTCGACGTGCGCCGCGAGGTGCGCCTGCTGGCGGTGAGCGGCGCCGCGGCCGACCACCCTGTCGCCGGGGCCTTCCCCGAGGGTCGCTATCTCAAGGCCGTGTTCATCGTCGTGGGCGCCGCAGGATCGGGCCCCGGGCGCTCCGAGGGGACAGCAGCTCGCCCGTGGGCCGAGCGGGGTCGGCCGATGTCCACGGAGAACCCGGCGCGTTGAGCCGGTTCGTCGTCGCCCGTCGCGCGTGGTGAACAGCGACGTGCCGCGGCAGCGTCGCGAGGCTCCGGCGACGTACAGGGCGCGAACGCGCGGCGCGCGCTCGTCGTGTCTCCGGCGTTTCCGGCGTCCGGGACGGCCGCAAGCGCGTTTCGGGAGGCCACGTTCATGTTTATCTCGCGGGTCGTGTTGCCAGGTCGCCGTGCTGGGCTACTCTTGCCCGGACTTGTGAGCGTTAGGCGCGCGTGATGGATGCACGGCGGCGCCATGACCCGTATCCCCTCTTGCTCTTGCGTCCGACGCGTGGTCGCGTCGGCCACGACCCCCAGCCACGTCACCCCTGCCTCCGCAAGCACGGAGCGCGGCAGCGCGCTGCTTTGGGCCGTGGGCCTGATGTCGGCCACCGTGGCCCTGGTCTTCTCCGACATCGACCTCATGCGTGCAAGCACGCAGGAGCAGACCGTCGCCTTCGCCGAGAACGGCCAGGCGGCGGGCGTGGCCCACGCCGGGCTCAGCGACGCCTATGCCTGGCTGCGCCGCCAGACGGTCCAGCCCGTCGCCGTCTTCGCGCCGCAGCGCGATCTCGATGCCGACCCGCCCATCAACGAGACCGACGACGCCTCGGTGGGCCTGGTGCGCGAGTACGAGATCTCGCCCGGCATCTGGGGCCGCTACGAGGTGCGCGCTGGCCGCCCCATGGACCCCTTCGTGGACGCCAACGCCAACGGGAGCTACGACGCAGGTGAGTCCTTCACCGACCTGACCAAGGCCGGCGCGGTCAGCGCCTCGCCCGGCGAGTTCATCGCTGGACGTGTCAACGACGGCTACGGCGACGGCAAGTGGACGCCGAGCCGCTGGTCGCGTGACGTGTCCTCCGAGCGTGGCTGGTCGGCGCGCGGCACCGTGTGGCGCCTGGAGAGCCGCGGCATGATCTTCCGCCGCGAGCGCGAGGACTACCCCCTCGGCCGCGACCCCAACGTGCTGCTCGCCACGGTGACCTCCGCCTCGGAGGTCTCGCGCATGGTGCTGACTCCCCCGGCGGCGGCCGCGATCTGCGCCACCATGCTGAGCGAGGTCAATCTCGGGGACCGCGTGCGCCTGCGCGCGACGGGCGGCCTGGCCGTGGGCGTCGAGACCGCCAACGGCAGCTTCAACCAGGCCGCCGGGGCCGAGGTCTACGCCAGCACGCGCTACGCCGCGGTGCCCGGCTACGACTCCTCCATCAAGCGCGTCTTCGGCGTGGAGTGGGCCGAGCTCAAGTCCCTGGCCGACATCAGCAGCAAGGGGCTGGGCGGCATGCCGGACGACATCAAGGACGGCTCGCTGGTCGTGCTGGAGCGCGACGTGACCTACGACGCCGAGCTGCCCCTGCTGGGCAGCGGGGTGCTGGTGATCAAGGGAGACCTCCTGATCGCCGCCGACTCGAAGTCGTACTTCACGGGCGTCCTGTACGTGGACGGCGACGTGACGATCTACGGACCGGCGCTGATCCGCGGCACGATCATCGCCACCGGCCGCGTCAACCTCGAGGGCAACGCGGGCGACTACGTCGAGCTCGAGAACGATCCCGCCACGGTGAACCGCATCCTGGGCGGGATGTCGCAGTACCGCTTCTCGCGCGCCGTCTACACCCCGGACCGCCGGCTGCTCGACTCGGCCGTGTCGTTCTCCGACCCCTGGGCACCCGCCCCGGACCCGGTCGGGGGGCCCGGTGGTGCCGGCGGCCCCGGCGGCCCGCCCGCCTACGTCCCGCCGCCCGTGTACGGCAACGGCGACGAGGACAACAACCGTCCGCCCGTGCGCCGCGGCCGCGGCGGTCGTTGAGCCAGATCCCGACGCAGCGCCGCCCGGCCGCCTTCAAGCGGACGGGCGCTTCCGGACGATACAGCATGCTTGCAGGAGGTCTTTCGCACATGGCACGCACGAACACGCTGACGCCGCTTCGCCGCCAGGGGCGCCACGGATGCGAGGGGGGCTTCACCTTCATCGAGCTCCTGTGCGCCTCGCTGGTGCTCGTGCTGGCGACGATGCTGGGGGCCATGCACACCTCGCGCAGCGCCCAGGATGTCACCTGGACCCGTGACACGGCCTTCGCTCGCCAGCGCGCGGTCTCGATCCTGGGCGAGCTCAAGTCCTTCGTCGAGGGCGAGTCCACCCAGGCGGAGGCGCTCGACGAGTTCGACGATGGCGCGGGATCGAACCCCGTCCTGACCATCACGCAGGATCCCGCGAACCCGGGTCAGTTCGTGGCACCCGACCACCCGATCTCGGGCAACCAGCGTCACCGGGGGGACTGGATCTGGCGCCGCGCGATCTCCGTGCGCCCGATCCCCAGCGCGACCTCGCGCGACCTGCGCATCGCGACCGTGCGCATCTTCCACGCCCGCGAGGGGCTCGCCGAGCCCGGCGAGAAGATCGCGGAGGTCTCCTCGATCATCCGCACCCTGGGCGAGGCCTACCCGACCACCCAGGTCTACGACCTCTACCTGCTGGCGCTCGAGAACGTGCCCGGCTGGTGGGTCAACATGGACGCGATCCAGCCCTTCGTGGAGTCCACCCTCAGCGAGCTCGAGCTGCTCAACCCGGGCCTGAGCTTCCGCACCCACTGGATCACGAAGCTGGGCTACGGCCGCAACGAGGAGTACGTCCCGTACACCAACGAGGAGCGCGTCAGCACCGACACGACGCCCTGGGCCTACGTCTACCCGGGCAAGCTCCCCTCCGGCCTGGCTGCCGCGCGCTACTACGTGGCCGATCGCTTCACGGGCCGCGTCAACCTCGACGGCGAGACCACCCCAGTTGTCGTCAACGGCCCGCGCGTCGCGGAGCCGTTCACCGACGCCGACGGCGACGGTCGCTACGATGAGGGCGAGAAGTTCGACGACGTCAACGGCGACGACTGGCGCGACGCGGGCAACGCGATCCCCTACGCCCTGGCCGACCTGCACAACCACTGCATGCGCTGGCCGGAGGAGAAGGCGCGCTTCGATGCGCGCGTGGCGGCCGGCATCGAGGACGAGACCACGCCCACCTGGCGCCTGCTGCTCGACCACATGATCGCCGAGCCCACCCGCTTCCACAACGCCATCCTGGTCAACCTGCACGGCGAGCTGTTGCCCATGCCCCCGGCGCGCAACGTGAGCGACGCGGCCCGCGACCCCGAGGTGCGGCAGGGCTGGCGCGTGGTGGCGCATCCGGAGCTGCTGCGCCCGGCGCGCAACACCGTGGCCCCGGCGAGCTCGGTGGCGCCGCGCTTCCGCGTCTACGCCTACAAGTCCGAGATCGTCGGCACCGAGACCCTGACGACCCAGCGCGAGCCGCTGAACGACACCAACAAGGACGGCGTCTGGACCACGGGCGAGGCCTACACCGACTGGAACGGCAACGGCGTCTGGGACATCGGCGTGCCGATCAGCCTGCTGGTGCCGGGCGGCGACTTCTCGAAGGCTCCGAACGCTGCCGTGAACCCCTCCCTGATCGTGCGTCGCCTGCGGGGCGGCATCGACGCCGACGCCAGCGGCGCGGCCGACCTCTACCAGCCCTGGGACGACGCCCCGCAGCTGCCGGAGCTGTTTGGCGACGGCAACGGCGACGGCATCTGCCAGCGCGCCGAGGCCTGGCTCGACCTGAACGGCAACGGCAGCCGCGAGGCGACGGAGCCCTACCAGGAGAGCGACGGCGACGGAGTGTTCAGCGCCGTGGCCGAGGCGCTCACGGACGGCAACGGCAACCTCCGCTGGGACACGAGCCTGCCCGCCGAGACCTTCACCGACGCCAACGCCAACGGCCGCTGGGATGCGGCCGAGCCCTACTGGGACCGCAACACCAACGGCGTCCGCGACGCGGCCACGACCCCCGTGCTGCCCTGGCTGCCCTGGACGCCGGCCGACGGCGCCACGGCCGCCGCGACCACCCTCTACATCGCCCGCTACGGCGAGCCCTTCCGCGACCTCGACGCCGACAGCCTGCGGGACGCCGCCGAGGTCTTCACCGACCTCAACGGCAACGGCATCTGCGACGGAGGCTTCCGCCGCGGCGAGATGTGGTTCCGGGTGGCCTACGACGCCGCGGCCCGGGGCACGCGCATCACGCTCAACGGCACGCCGCTCGAGACGCCCTTCGAGGGCAGCACGAACCGCGGCCTGGCGACCACGCAGCGGCTCTACGACCTGGACTACGTCCCCTGCCCGACGCCGAGCACGGCGGTGGTGGCCAACCGCTTCGACCGCGACCTCTACACCGCGGGCAACGGCTTCCCCAAGAACACGGCCCGCTGGACGGTCGAGCTGCCCGTGGCCACCATGCGCACGGCCTTCGAGACCGCCGCAGGCGCGGCCGACGGCGACCGGGTGGACCGGATCGTCTCGCTCGAGACGCGCCTGGGCCGCGACCTCACGACCGGCGTCATGTGGCCCGCGCGCAACAAGCCGGCCAACCGCTCGGTCACCTACGCCTACTTCCACGCCGACGCCGCGAGCATCCCGTTCAGCGAGCGCTACCAGTTCATGGGCGACCCGCGTCACAGCCCCTACGCCGACACCGATCGCCAGGGGACCACGGCCGTCAACGGCTACAACTGGTACTTCGACAACTTCGCCAGCGGCGCTTCCCCGGCGACGGCCAACTGGCTGGCCTTCGACTCGGCGCGGCTGGGCAACGGCTGGCTCGGCCGCGGCAGCGGGCACGACGTGCCGCGCCTGTTCCAGTGGCTGCGCACGGCGCTGACCAAGAGCGAGGCGCTCTACACCACCCTCACCGGCTGGTCCTACTACTACCTCTCGCTGGGCGGTGACGTGGGCTACGACTCGGCCAACGGCTTCCCCAACAGCATCCCGATGGACGGCACGCCCTTCGGCCTCAACGGCCCCGGGGACGAGAACACGATCATCGACGGGGTGGGCACGGTCAGCATCCGCGGCAGCATCAAGCACGTGCGCTCCAACGCGGGCGCGGTCGGATCGGGCATCCGCTCCGGCGGCGTCTGGTGGTCCAAGCCCTGGCTGGGCGAGCTCTGCCCCGACTCGGCCTATGCGTCGCAGTGGGCGGCCTGGGGCAACCTGCGCGCCGCCACGGGCTCCGCCGCGGACACCTTCCGGCTGATCCGGCGCGCGGACATCCCCGCCGTCCAGCAGCCGGCAGGCACGGCGCTCGTGAACCTCTTCGCGCGTCTGGCGAGCGAGGGCTGCACGAGCCTGTTCAACATCGGCACGGCGGCGAGCACCTTCCACCACCAGAGCGCCAGCGGCCAGACCGGCAACCTGGTGGACGACGGCCCGCAGCTGGCCTCCAACTACGGCCTGAGCGTGCCGGCGAATGCGCCCATCAGCCGTCCCTTCGGCCTGGCCACGAACGGCTCGGGCGGCGTGGGCCCCGAGTTCACCTTCACGGTCGCCTACCCGCGCTACACGGCCACCATGGTCCGGCGCTTCTACGACCACCAGGGGGGGCAGACCGGCAGCGGCCTCGTGCGGCTGCAGGAGCCCGGGGCCTCGCCGCGCGGCTGCCACATCGTGGTCAACGGCGTGGACCGGACGATGGGCAACGGCTCCTCGTTCATCGCGCGTTACTCGGTGCTCTCCCTGCTGCACGGCTTCCTGGCCGCGGGCGCTGCGGGCCTGCCCAACCGCGTGCCGCAGCTGCCCCAGGTGGAGATCGTCTCACCCACGCTCACGACCGAGATCACGAGCCCGGTCCAGCTGGCCGTGCGCTGGTCGAGCAGCTGGACGCGCTGGGACGGCCTGCCGTACACGACCGCCTTTCCCACAACGTTCACCGAGGCGGAGAGCGAGCTGCGCTACGTGCCCCTGTACTCGCGCGACG
>JANOFW010000166.1:0-2485 GCA_031413835.1 Planctomycetia bacterium | reverse complement strand
CAGTTTGCCTTGGAGACCTTGCTCAAAGGCCGCACGTCATTCGTCGTCGCCCATCGCCTGTCGACCATCCGCCACGCTGATCAAGTGCTGGTGCTCGACCACGGTCGCATCATCGAGCGCGGCACGCATCTCGACCTGCTTGCGCAGCATGGGCAGTATGCGGAGCTGTATCGACAGTTCAGTCAGGCGGATTAGCTACGAGCCGCGAAGGGCGATGCCCGACATCGCTGTGTGTGCAGCGATGCCGGGCATCCACCAGCTCGTGTAGCCCGTCCACGCCGGATACGCGGACAGCACCGCGACGGATAGCGACACGCTCACCTCCGACTCGTCTTCGCGCCGCGGCCTGGAGCCGAGGGCCTGACCCAGCGGCCCGACCGACCGCCGTCCTTGAGCAGCAGGCGCACGTTCTCGATCTCGGCCGAGCGGTCCACGGCCTTGACCATGTCGTAGAGCGCCAGCGCGGCGGCGGCCACGGCCACCAGGGCCTCCATCTCCACGCCGGTGCGCTCGAGCGCCACGGCCTCGGCCTCGATCCGCACCCGGTCCGGGCCGGCCGCGGCCAGGTCCACGCGCAGGTCGTCGAGCCGGATCGGATGGCAGAGCGGGATCCACTCGCTGGCGCGCTTGCCCGCCTGCACGCCCGCCAGGCGCGCGACTGCGAAGGCGTCGCCCTTGGCCATCTTGCCCGCGCGCAGCATGCGCAGCGTGATGGGCGAGAGCCGCACGTGGGCTTCCGCCAGCGCACGCCGTCGCGTTGCCGGCTTGGCCGAGACATCCACCATGCGGGCCTTGCCCGCCGAGTCCAGATGCGTGAGGCGCTTGCTGACCATCGCCGGAGGATAGCCCTTCCTCGCCCGCCCGGACCCTTTCGCACCCACGACCCCGTGGAGCGGCCGCGTCGGCGCGCTGCCCGAGGCGCCGCGCACGGCTCACGAGCCCGTGCGCAGGGTGACGGCTTCCCCGATGTGCGCCACCTCTACCAAGGGCGAGGCGGCCAGGTCGGCGAGGGTGCGCGCCACGCGCAACACGCGATGCACGCCACGGGCCGAGAGGCCCAGGATGCGCGCGCTCTCGATCAGCCGCGCCTGAGCCTCGCGCGAGGGCTCCACGGCACCGGGCAGCAGCCGGCCCGGGATGCGGCTGTTCCAGACCCGCGGGAGCCCCAGGGTGCGCGAGCGCGCTCCCTGGGCGCGCACCGCCTCGTCGAGGGCAAGGGAGGTCCCCGACGCCGGCGCGCGCGCCGCCAGCAGCTTCTCGGGATCCACCGGACGGACGTCCACACACAGGTCGAAGCGATCGCGCAGCGGGCCCGAGATGCGCTCGAGGTAGCGGCTCACGACGTGCGGCGCGCAGCGGCAGCGCTCGCCCACGCCCGCCCAACCGCAGGGGCAGGGGTTGGTCGCCACGACGAGCAACACCTCGGCCGGGAAGGTGGCGCGGCCCGAGGCTCGTCCCAAGGTGAGCTGGCCGTCCTCCAGAGGCTGGCGCAGAGCCTCGAGGCACTCGCGGGGGAACTCGGCCAACTCGTCGAGGAACAGCACCCCCAGGTGCGCCAGCGAGATCTCGCCCGGGCGCGGCAGGCTCCCTCCGCCCACCAGCCCCGCCAGGCTCGTGGTGTGGTGCGGCGCCCGGAAGGGACGGGAGCGCGTCAACCCGCCGTCGAGCAGCCCGGCCACGCTCTGGATCCGGCTCACCTCCAGGGCCTCCGCGTAGGAGAGCGGCGGCAGCAGATCGCACAGACGGCGCGCCAAGAGGCTCTTGCCGGCCCCCGGGGGGCCGCTCAGCAGCAGGTTGTGGCAGCCGGCGGCGGCAACCTCCGCAGCCCGCACGGCGAAGGGCTGGCCGCGCACCTCGGCCAGGGGATCGGGGGGCCGGGGGGCGGGCTGCCAGGCTCCATGGAGAACGGGTGTGAGCACCTGCCGACCGTTGAGGTGCCCCACGACGGCCTTGAGGCTCGGCGCGGCGATCACCTCCAGGTCGGCCACCGCCGCCGCCTCGGAACCGTTGGCGACCGGCACGATGGCGCGGGCCAGCCCGGCCCGGCGCGCGGCCTCGGCCGCGGCCAGCACGCCGCGCACGGGACGCAGGGCGCCGTCGAGAGACAGCTCGCCCACCAGCAGCCAGCCCCCCAGGTCGAGGCCGCGCTCCAGCAGGCCCAGGGCGCCCAGGATCCCGACCGCGATGGGCAGGTCGAGGGAGGGGCCTTCCTTGCGTGCGTCGGCGGGCGCGAGATTGACGGTCACGGGAGCCGACGGCCAGGGCCAGCCCGTGTGCTGGATGGCCCCTTGGATGCGCTCCCTCCCCTCACGCAGGGCGCTGTCGGGCAGGCCGACGATGCGGAAGACGGGGCGGCCGCCCTCCCGCTCGCCGGCGATGGAGACCTGGATGTCAACCAAGCGGGCTTCGGCGGCGTAGATACTGGAGCCGGTCGTTCTCACGAAGGTGCGCATACCCCTTCTCCGCCGCCGGGGCCCTCGTGGTC
>JANOFW010000165.1:0-14089 GCA_031413835.1 Planctomycetia bacterium | reverse complement strand
GTTGGCGCGCATCGATCAGTTGCCCGATAGCGCCAAGCGCAGCCTCCGGATCGCCGCGGTCATCGGCCGCCAGTTCCAGGTGCGCGTGCTGGAGCGCGTGCTCGACCAGGCGCCGGCACCCCTGGGCACGCTGCTGCCGCTCGAGCCGCTCGCGCCCCTGCCGCCCCCTGCGCCCACGCCGAGGCCGCCCCCGCCGACGCCGCCGCCCCCCCCGCCCGACGAGCCCGAGCCGGCTCCCGGCCCGGGCCTCAAGGCCGAGCGCCAGCCGGAGGAGGCGCTGCCGATCTCGCTGCTCCTGGTTCTGGACCGCAGCGCCAGCATGCAGGGCCTGGCCTGGGCCATGGCCGTGGAGGCCGCCGCGCGCGCGGCGCAGGTGCTCTCGCCCTTCGACCGCGTGGGCGTGGTCACCTTCGCCGAGGAAGCGCGCATCGAGCTCGCCATGGGGCCGGTGCTGACGGCGGGATCGGTGGCCCTGCACCTGCCGGCCGAGGCCCAGGGCCGCGGGACGAACCTGGTGGCGGCGCTGCGCAAGGCGGCGGAGGTGATGCGCGGCGAGCGCATGCCGATCCGGCACGTGCTGCTGCTTACCGACGGCTTCCACAACCCCACGGGCACGCACGCCGAGCAAGCCCTGTGGAGCGAGGTCGTCAAGCCCCTGGCCCGCCTGGGGGTGACCCTCACGGTCGTGGGCCTGGGCGAGGGCCACGACGCGGCCACGCTCAAGCAGATCCGCCAGTGGGTGCCGAGCAGCCACTACCGGGCGGCGAACAGGCCCAGCGAGGTGCCCACGATCTTCATCGTGGACACGCAGGGCCTCGCCGTGGCTCGCTCGAAGGAGGCGCGCGCGCGCCTGCCCGACCCCGAGGCGCGGCCCGTGCCCAGGGAGGCGACTGCGCCGGCCCCCACCCCCGAGCCCCCCGCTCCCGCGCCGCCGCCGCCTGAGCCGTCGCTCCCCGAGCCGCTGGCCCCCGAACCACCCCCCGCGCCCCCCCAAGCCCAGCTCCTGGCGCTGCGTCTGGGCACGCCCCATCCCGCGCTCAAGGGGTTCCTCGACGCAGATCTGCCGAAGGTGGAGGCGCCGCTGCGTGCCGGCCCGCGGCTGGCGGGCGTGGTCGTGCTCGAGCGCGGTCCCGTGGAGCCGGTGCTCGGCGCGCGGCGCTTCGGGCTGGGGCGCGTGCTGGCCTGGGTGGGCCGGCCCAAGGATCCCTGGTTGGCGACCTGGCCGGAGCTCTCGCGGCTCTACGGGCAGTCGCTGCGCTCGCTCCTGGCCCCGGAGGGCACCTTCGAGCAGCAGCTGCGTCCGCGCGTGCTGGCCACGCCGCAGGGGGACCGGCTCGAGCTCGCCGGCCTCACGCAGGTCGCCGCAGGCCCCTGGACCCTCTCGTGGCGCTCGGAGGCGGACACCCGCGAGCTGGGCCGCATCGACGCCGGCCTCTTGAGCGAGGACCTCGCGCTGCCCAGCGCCCCGCGCGGCAGCCTGGCCCACCTGACCCTGCACGACGTGGAAGGTCGCCTCTCGGGCGCGCTCACCTACGTGGCGGGCACCGCGCAGGGGCCCCCGGATGCGCAGGCGGCGCGCGCCGAGCTGGCCCGCCGGCTGGGGGGTCGGCAGCCGCTGGCGGCCACCCTGGTCGAGAGCCAGGTCGCGTTGGCTCGCTGGCTGCTGCTCCTGGCGCTGCTGCTGCTGCCGCTCGACGCTTGGCTGCATCGCCGCCCGCTGCTCCCCTGACGCACGGTTCAGCGCGTGGAGAGGCGCCGCGCAGGGCGCATTCCGCTCAATCCGCAGAGACCTCGCACCGACCTCTGAGAGCATCCGGGGTCGCGCGCGGCCACGCCGGGGTTGGGGCGATCCCTCCCCCAGGCGTACACTGCGCGCCGGCGTGGCTGGCTGCTTTCACGGATCAACCCTTCCGCTGTAGAACCGTTCCGCGACCGGAACGATTCGCACTCAGGGCGATCCGCACTCAGAGCGTTTCGCACTCAAGAACTGGACGAGGTGGGCGCATGGCGCGCAAGGCGACCGACCTGCTGGACGTGTTCCGCGCCGAGCATCCAGCCGCCGGCGGCGCTGGCAGCGCGCGTCCCAAGGAGCGTGCGGCGCCCGCCAAGCGCGACTTCGCGGGGATGGTGCTGCTGCCGCGCCAGATCCTGCTGGGCAGCGCGGTGGTGGTGCTGCTCTTGGTCTTCACCTTCGTGCTGGGCCTGAGCGTGGGACGCAGCGACGGCTCTGGCGAGGGGGTCGCGGGGGCGAAGGATCTCTCGCGCGTGAGCCCCCGCGACGCGCAGGCCAGGCTCACCTATGTCGAGGCGCGCGTGCCCTACATGGACCCCGCCCGGCACGTGGCCAACGACCCCGCGACCCTGCGCGACAGCCTCGTGCGCACGCGCGGCGTATCGGCCGACCACATCTGGATCGCCGACGACGTCGCCGCCCAGCGGCTGCGCGTGGTCATCGGCCCCTTCCGCGGCTCCGAAGAGGGCGTCGAGTTCCTGCGCCGCTACGGCCTGCTCACCTTCAAGCTGGGTGGGGTCCTGCCCTGGAAGAGCCCCGACTATCCCAGCTACACCGTCTCGGAGCTGCCGCTCAGCCGCCTGCCCCGCCGCTAGCCCGCGCCCGCGGGACACCACCCTGGGCGGCTTTCGCTGGGGGCCCCGCACGGGGGCGGCGATACTCGACCGGATGCTCACCGCCCCGGCGGAGGGCCGGCCGCTTCCCCCACGACGGATTCCCGCCATGACGATGCACAAGAGCCTCAAGTCCCGCAGCATGATGGCTGGCCAGCGCAGCGTCCTCTCGCGCTGGGAGCGCCTCGAGAGCCTCACCCTGGCGGGCCGCTGGAAGCAGGGCGACAGCGTCCTGGGACTGCCCAAGGTGCGCACCAAGTTCAAAGTGCGCCGCAAGGTGACCGCCGCCGTGGCTCCCGTCCCGGGCGCGGCCGCTCCGGCCGCCGGCGCGGCTGCTGCACCCGTCGCAGGCAAGGCCCCCGCAGGCAAGGCCCCCGCCGCAGCCGCCAAGGCTGCGGCGCCCGCCGCTGCCGGCAAGGCTGCGGCGGCTCCCGCCGCGAAGCCGGCCAAGAAGTAGGGTCGCCCGAGGCCGGCGCCTGCCGGCGGAGCGTCTGCCGCAACCCTACCTGCCGACGGGCACGCCCAGACTCTTGCCTTCTGCGCGTCGGGGCGCGCGCGCTGCCGGCGCCTGGGGGAAGTCGGGCAGCCGGGCGGCCTCGGCGGCGTACCACGCCTGGGCTTGCTCGCGCGAGGCGATGGGCCGGCCCACGAGCTGGGAAAGCGCGCCCAGGAGCAGGGGCTCGATCCAGGTCGAGGTGTAGTGCGCGTCGTTGACCTTGACGTCGAGCACCACGCCTTCCTGGATGGTGCCGATGTTGGGGTTGGCGATGTTGCTCGCCTGCGCGATCTCCACGTCGTAGTCGCGCACGTAGGAGATCTGGTTCACGAAGGCCACGAAGTTGCGCGTGCTCGAGCCGTGGCTCGAGAGGCGCTTGACCAGGTAGCCCGCCGCGCGCACGTCGCCCAGCAGCCCCAAGGCCTGCGCCGCGTTGCCCGCCAGACGCAGGTTCTCGCTGCCCAGCGCGCGCACGAACGGCAGCGCGAGATCGTCGTGGCCGAAGGAGGCGGCCGCGAGCACAGCCTCGCGACGCACGCCTTCGTCGAGGTCCCGCGCGCCGTGGAACACCAGCGCGCGCAGCGCGCTCTCGTCGCCCAGCGTGCCCAGCAAGCGGCAGCTGCCGGCGCGCAGCGCCGGCTCGGGCCGGCCCAGCAGCCCGAGCGCCGCCGCGACCAGATCGGGAGTGCTCACCGAGGCGAGCGCGCGCGCGGCCGCGGCGGCCAGGGCGGGCTCGCCGGTCAGCGAGCGCTCGAGCAGCTGACGCACGCGCGCGTCATCGCTGCCCGGGGCCGGCACGCGCGCGGCCTCGGTACCGCGCTGCGCAAGCTCGATCTCCTCGGGCAGGCGCCACTGGCCCGCGTAGAGGACCAGCCCGCGACGGCGGCTGGCTTCGTCGGAGCCCAGCCAGGAGCCGTCCACGCGCTCCTGGCCCAGCGCGCGGCGGGAGGCGGCGTGGTCGGCGTCGAGGGCCACGACCTGCGTGTAGGCCTCGCGCGCCTCCGTCAGGAGGCCCTGGGCCTCGGCGACGAGGGCCAGGCGGTACCAGCCCGCGACGTCGTCGGCCGCGAGCGCGGCGACCTGGCGGCGCCAGAGGGTACGCGGGCCGTCGCCGGCCTCCACCTTGAGGACTTCGCGCGCGGCCAGCGTCACCGACCCCTGCTCGGTCTCGACCCGCACGCTGCCGTCCGGGCGGCGTTCCACGGCGCCCTCGAGCGAGAGCCCCCCGGTGGTGCGCACCGTATCGGCCGGGGCCGGCGGCGCGGCCACCAGCTGGGCGCACAGGGCCAAGGCGCCCAAGGCCAGCACGGCTCCGGCTCGGGCCGCACGACGGACGGGGGGGGAGAGATGCATGGGAAGGCTCCTACAGGGGTCCCCGATACGAACGTCGCCGGACCAGGGTACGGCGCCCCAGAAGGCGCGGGGAGGCGCGGGACCGAGGGGCGAAGGTCCCGCCCGGCCAGGGGCCTGGGGGCGGGGGGCGGGGCCGGGGGGCCGGGGGCCTGGGGGGCTACTGGCGGGCCCTCCACCAGCCTCGGACGGCCGCCAGCAGGGCCAGGGGCCCCAGCAGCATGACGAGGTAGAGCAGCGCCAGGTTGGTCTCGTCGGCCAGGCGGCTGAAGTGGATCTTGTCGTAGATGCGCAGCGGGAAGAGCCCCGTCTCGAGCAGCACGAGCGCGTCGATCTCGCGCAGCGCGAGCACCAGCACGAGCAGCGCGCTGACCACGATGCCCGGCAGCGCCAGGGGCACGGTCACCTGGGCGAGCCGGGCGAGGGGGCCGGCACCCAGCAGCGCGGCGGCCTCCTCCTGACCGCGGCGCGCCTCGCGCAACGCGAGCCCCACGCCCAGGAGCGCGACGGGCAGACAGCGGGCCGTGAGCGCCAGCGCCGGACGCAGCAGACCGTCCTCGACGAAGCCCACGCCCGACCAGGTCAGCAGCGTACCCATGCCCACGACCAGGCCCGGCGTGGCCAGGGCCAGCCCGGCGAGCGCGGCCACGCTGACGCGCGCCACGGCGCCGCCGCGCGAGGCCCAGCGCGCGAGCACCAGCGCCGTCGCGAGGGTCAGCAGCGTGGCCAGCAGGCCGAGCCTCCACCAGCGCTCGCAGTCGCCGCCCACGCCCGGCGTGCGCTCGAGCGCGCCGGCGAAGTCGAACAACGTGCCGCGCCCGGTCGCGGCCGCCACGGGGACGGTGCTGCCCGCGGCCACGGTCTCGCCGCCCGCGCCGGCCCAGGAGACGAGGCCGGCGAGGGGCACGATCAGGCCCAGCAGGAGCGGCGCCAGCAGCGCGAGCGCCACCCAGGGGGCGGCGGCGCGCGTCAGCGGCGCCGCCGCCAGGAGGCGCCCGCCGCGGGCGTCGCTGGCGGCGTGCCGGCGTCGGAGCCACAGCCAGGCGAGCAGCAGGCCCACGACGCACAGCAGCAGCAGAGGCGCGCCCGTGGCCACGGCGCGACCCGTGTTCTGCTCCTGCTTCCACTGCAGCTGCACCTCCTTGGAGAACACGGCCAGCGGCGTGCCGCCCCCCGGCAGCAGGAAGGTCATCAGGTCCGCGACGGCGAAGTCGGCCAGCGCGAGCACCACGACCAGCACGGAGGCGGCGGCGATGGAGGGGGCCAGACGCGGCAGCACGGCCTCTCGGAACGCGGCGCGTGGGCCGCCCAGCAGCAGGGCGGCCTCGTAGGCCCCGGCAGGGACGCGCGCCCAGGCACGCGCCACGAGCAGCGTCACGACCGGGGCGAGCAGCGCGCCCAGGATCGTGATCGCGGTGGCCAGCTGGAGCCCGCGGCCCGTCAGGCCCAGCAGCGCCTCCAGGGCACGCGCCACGGGGCGCGCCGCACCCATGCCGAGCACGAAGGGCGGCAGCACGAGGGGCGCGAGCGCCAGCGCGAAGGCCAGGCCGCGCAGGGGGAAACGGCGCCGCGCGAGGGCCCAGGCGGCGGGCAGGCCCAGCAGCAGCGCGACGAGCGCGGCTCCGCAGGCGAGCGTCAGGCTGTCGCGCACGAGCGCCAAGGTGCGTGGATCGCCGAGCACGTGGCGGTAGTGCGCCAGCGAGAGGACCGAACGCCGCTCGCGCACGCTCTCGCGCGGCAGGCGCATGGGCACCTTCTCGGCCCCGGGCGCGGACTGCAGGGCGAAGACGAAGACGCCGCGCTCCTCGCGCACCTCGCCCACAGCCGCGAACACTCGGCCGTCGCGATGCACGATCTGCTCCTCGTGCAGCGAGGACCAGAACATGGACCCCACGGGCACGACCAGCGCCGCGGCGACCAGCCCGAGGGCCAGCAGCAGCGGCAGGCGAGCGCCCAGGCGGGCCGGCAGGGTGCGGAGAGGGCTCATCGCGTGTCCGCCACGCCGCAAGCCGTGCCGCGCGGACGACGTCCTCCGCGCCCCCGGCCCGAGGGCATGTGGAGCACGCGAACCCCATGCCAGGGCGCTCGCGCGGCCGAGCAGCGCCAGGCCCGCGGCCGGGTACGCCTCAGGAGACCGGCGTGCGCCCAGCGACGCGCGCCTCCTCGTCGGCCGCCGCCTCGTGCAGCCCGTGGAGGCGCTCGGTGAGCGCCCCCGGGGCGCCCGCGCCCACGGGTCGGCCGTCCAGGCGCGTCACAGGCAGGATCCCGCGCACGGAGGAGGAGAGAAAGACCTCCTCGGCGCGGCGCAGCTCGGCCGGGCTCACACGCCGCTCGCGGCTCGCGATGCCCGCGACGGTGCACAGGCCGAGCAGGCGGCGACGCGTCGTGCCGTCGAGAATGCCGCTCGCGAGGTGGGGCGTCACCAGCAGGCCGTCGAGCACGAGGAAGACATTCGAGGTCGTGGCCTCCGCGAGGTCCCCCGACTCGCTCAGGAGCAGCGCGTCGTCGGCACCCAGGCGCAGGGCCTCGTGCAGTGCGAGCACGTTGTTGAGGTAGTTGCCCGTCTTCGCGCGCGGGTCGAGCGCCTGGGGCGAGGTGCGGCGGCGCTCGGCGACCACCACCGAGAGACCGCGTGCGAAGGCCTCGCGCGTGGGACGCCCGGCCGGCGCCACGATGACCACCAGGCTGCGCCGCGGCACGCCGCGGAAGTCCAGACCGAGCGGGCCGAACCCACGCGTCACCACCACGCGCACGAGGGCGTCCTCGTCCGGACCCACGCCCGCGGCCTGGGCTGTGGCGCGCACGGCGGCCTCGAGCTCGCCGCGGGTCTGCTGGAGGTCGAGGTAGACGCGCGCGGCCGAGGCCTCGAGGCGCTCCCAGTGCTCCTCGGCCTGCATCAGGGTGCCGCGATGCCACCAGAGGGTCTCGTAGATCGAGTCGCCGAAGAGGAAGGCGTGATCCAGGACCCGCACCGTGGCCCGCTCGGGGGCCTCGATGCGACCGTCGACGTAGACGCGCGTCTCCACGCGCGGATCCTACGGCAGCCTGCCCGGATGCGAAGGCTCCAAGCCGCGCAGGTGGGCGGGCGGGAAGCAGCGCCTCCCGGCCGACGTTGTCGCTCCTTGGGCCGCCGAGCAACGGGGAGGTTGCGGGCCGGGCTGCTCCCCCCCACCATGGACCGGCGATGTCCCCCCCCGCCGCGCGGCGCCACTCCGAGTTCGAGCGCACCTGCCTGCCCCTGCTGGGCAGCGTGCAGGCCTTCGCGCTTTCGCTGACCCGCAAGAGCGCCGACGCCGACGACCTCGTCCAGGAGACCTACCTCAAGGCCCTGCGCGCCTTCGACAGCTTCACGCGGGGCACGAACGCCAAGGCCTGGCTGTTCACCATCGCCCGCCGGCTGAACATCGATCGCTTCCGCCGGGCCCGGGTGCGGCCCCAGCCGCTGGCGGAGGAAGCCGTGGAGGACACGAGCCTGGCCCCCGCCGCCCCCGAAGCGCTGGAGGTGGAAGGCTGGGAACAGCTCTCGCCGGAGGCTGTCCGTCGCGCCATCGACGGGGTGCCGGACCCCTTCCGCCTGGCCGTCGTGCTGCGCGACATCCAGGGCCTGAGCTACCAACAGGTCGCGGAGGTGCTCGATGTCCCCGCCGGAACGGTCATGAGCCGGCTCCACCGGGGGAGGGAATACGTCCGTCAGGCCCTCGTTCCCCTGCTACGAGCCCGCCCATGAGCCTGCCCCCTCCCCGCGCTGATGCCCCGGCCCCGCGCCCCAACGGCCGGCCCTGGCACGCCGATGCCGGGGAGCTGGACCGCTTCCTGGACGGCGAGGGAGCCCCTGCGGAGCGCGCCACCCGGCAGGCGGATCGTGCCCGAGACCCCGCGCTGGCCGTGCGCCTCGAGCGGCGGGCCGGGTTCCTGCGTCTGCTGGCCTCGGCCGGGGCGCCCGCCCTGGCCGATGCCGGCCTGACCGCACGCGTCAGCGCGGCCCTGGCCGCGGAGGCGCGCGCCGCGGCAGACGCGGGCGCCACGGCAGGGGTAGGGGCTCAGGGGGGCTCCCCGCGACCCGCCTGGGCACGACGGCGGCTGCTTCCCTGGCTGGCCACGGCGGCCGTGCTCCTGGTCGCGCTCGGCGTGTGGTCCGGCCTTCCCGGTCGCGAGGCCGAGGCGCTGCACCCCACCGAGCTCGCCGCGCGGCTGCTCGACTGGAAGCCCAAGGGCGTCGAAGGGCCCGCCGGTTGCGCGGGGGGCGCGGGTCAGGACGTGTTCTCGTTCGTGCTGGTGCAGGACGGCGAGCTCGAGATCCGCGCCTGCGACCCGGACCCGCAGGCCCAGGGGACCACGCGCGCCCTCCTGCGCCGTCCGGAGGAGCTGCCGGTGATGGGCTTCGTGGCCGTTCCCGCACCGGGCGCCGTACCCAGCAGCGAGGTGGGCATCACCGAGGTGGGGCCGAGCGGCGTCGTGGTCTTCGACGTGCTCGACCACGGGCGGCGCGTCTATCTGGCGCTCGATGCGGCGGCGCTGCGCCTGAAGCACGCCGGCCTGGGCGATCGCTGGACCTGCGCCGCCTGCCATGGGTCCGTACGGCAGGCCCTCCCCAACCCGCACCGGATTGTTCTGCGCCAGGCTCCCTGAGTGCACGCCTGCGCCTGACCACGCTCGAGCCGGCACGGACCTCCTGGGAGCGCCAGGGCTCTGCGCAGCGGGGCGTCAAGCGCGACTCGTTCGGCCGGCGACCCCCAGGCGGGGGTGCGGAAGGCCCCAGAGGAGGACGTCGCGTAGTTCCTCTACGCGAGGACGACGAAGGGGCCTGAGCGCCCCCAGTCCAGCGGGTCGCCGGGTACGCTCTGCCCCCAGCGTGTCCGTCGGGTCCACCCCCATCCAGCTGGCCTACGGCGCCGAGCGCTTGACGCTGCGCCTGCCGGCCGGGCTCACGGTCCACCAGCCCGCGGCGCCCCCGGAGCCCCCTGGGACCGATCCCCTGGCCGTGGTGGCCGAGGCCCTGGACCGGCCTCTCGACGCTCTCCCCCTGGCCGAGGCGGCGCGCGGCCAGCAGCACGTCACCATCGTGGTGCCCGACCCCACGCGCGAGAGCGCGGCGCGCGTCTACCTGCTGCCGGTGATCGCCCGGCTCGCACGCGCCGGTCTCGCGCCCCAGCGCATCCGGGTCGTGATCGCACGCGGCATCCACGCCGCCGCGAGCCGCGCCGAGGTGGAGGAGGTGGTCGGGCGCGAGGTCATGGAGGCGCTGCGGCCGGTGCAGTCCTCGCCCGACCTCCCCGAGTGGAACACGACCATCGGCACGGACCCGGAGCTGGGCGAGGTGCGCGTCCATCGCCTGGTGGCCGACGCCGGGCTCGTGATCCTGACCGGGGCGATCACGCCCCACCACCTGGCCGGCTTCGGCGGCGGAGCCAAGGCGCTCGTGCCCGGCACGGCCGAGCGCGACACGGTGGTGGCCGCCCACCGCCTCACCCTGCGCACGCTCGTCGCCCCCGACGGGAGCATCGTGCCCATCGCCGGCCGACTCGAGCGCAACCCCTTCCGCGAGGCCCTGCTGCGCGTCGCCCGCGCCTTCAATCGCTGCTGGCTGCTCAACGTGGTGCTCGACCCGCAGGGGACGATCGTGGGCGCGGCCGCCGGCGAGGTCGGCTCGGCCCACGCCGCTGCCGCCCTCCTGTGGCAGCGCCTGCGCGCCCCCGAGGCCCCCACCCCCTGCGATCTGGTCCTGGCCGGGGCCTCCTCGCCGCGCGCCGACGACCTCGTGCAGGCGCACAAGGCGCTGCAGGCGGCCCTGGCCTGGGCCAAGCCCGGGGCTCCCATCGTCTGGCTGGCCCGTGCCGGCAAGGGTCCGGGGCACCCCGAGCTCCTGCCCTGGTTCGAGAGCGGGCGCCTCGAGCGCCACCTCGCCGCCCTGCGGCGCGCGTTCCATCCCTACGGGCTGACGGCCTACGCCCTGCGCCGCGCCGCGCGCGAGCATCCCGTGCACGTGGTCAGCGAGGTCTCGGCGGACATCACCCGCGGCATGGGGCTCCTGCCCTTCCCCGACGCGCAGGCCGCCCTCGACCACGCCCTGGCCCACCACGAGATTCGTTCCGTAGCACTCCTGCCCGACGCAGGCGCGTAACGCCGAGGTCCTCCAGGAGGACGCCTCCACCCGCTCGCGCGTCTGCTCCCTATCAGCGAAATCGTGGGGCGCCCTCCGGGGCGCACCTACGATTTCGTGGTGATCGTGTGCCGCGAGTTCGACTTCGAGGCCTCCCACCAGCTGCCCAACCACCCGGGCCGGTGCCGACGCCTGCACGGTCACGGCTACCGTCTGCGCGTGGCCTGCGAGGCGCCGGTGGAGGCCTCGACCGGCATGGCCCTCGACTTCGGCGACCTCAAGCAGGTCGTGCGCGAGCGCGTGCTCGACGCGCTCGACCACACCCACCTGAACGACCTCCTGCCCCTGCCCTCGGCCGAGAACATCTGCGTCTGGATCTGGGAGCGTCTCGCCGGCCCCCGCCTGCCGCAGCTCGGGCTGGCGCTGCCCCTGGTCGAGATCACGCTCTGGGAGTCGCCGGGCTGTTTCGTGGTCTACCGCGGCCCGGGGCGCGAGCCCCGGGGCGCCTGAGGCCGCGGGCATGCGCCGCGACCGGCGCTTGCGCGAGATCCTCGAGGCGGGCGCCCGGGTGCTGGCCGCCCGCGGGGCCTTCGGCGCCACCATGCGCGCGGTCGCGCGCGAGGCGCACACCAGCCTGGCGAACCTCTACACCTACGTGGGCGGCCGCGAGGAGCTCATCTACCGCGTGCAGCAGCACGTGCTCGAGGTGGCCGTGGCCAGCGCCCAGGCCACGCTCGGCGCGCGCGGCGCGCGCGAGCGCCTGCGCGCCCTGGTCACCGACCATGTCCGCCGCGTCGCGCAGAGGCCCGCCGAGGCGGAGATCCTGCGCAGCGCACCCTCGCCGCTCAAGGGCGAGCACGCGCGTCGGGTGGAGGAGCTGCGGCGCCGCTACGTGACGCTGGTGCGGGCCGCGGGCGACGCGGTGCTCGGCAGCGTCCCGACCCGCGAGAGCGAGATCCGCGCGCGGCTGCTGCTGGGCATGGCCGACCGGGTGGCCCTCGACGCCGGAGTCCTGCGCAGCACGGCCCGGCCCGAACGCCTCGCGCTGCCCATCCTGCGCCTGTTCCTGGCGGGGGCCCGACGCCCCCCGCGGCGCACCTAGGTCTTGGCGGGGAGCGTCAGCGGACGCCGACGTCCGCCTCGCGAGCGCGCGCCAGCTCGTCGGCGTTGGCCGGGCGGATGACGAAGCGCGGATCGCTCACGCCGACCCGCCACCCCGCCCGCTCGATCGCCGTCTTGGCCATGTCCAGCGTGACTCCTCCCTCGGAGCGCAGGCCGGAGAACCTCTGCGCGCGAAACAGGTCGAGATCGGCCTGCGACCTGGCGCGCACGTAGAGCCGCTCCCCGATGGCGTCGAGCAGCACGGCGCCGGTCACGGGCTCGGTGGGCCCGACCCGCAGGGTCAGGACAAAGGTCTCCCAGGGCTCGGCCCCAGGATCGGCCACCATGCCGCGGTCGCCGGGACCGCGCACGCCCACACGTGGGATCTCGAGGCTGGGCGTCTCAGGGGCAGGCGGTCGCCCCGCAGCGCGCGACGGCCCGGCGGGATCCAGCGTCAGGTCAGGGTCGGTCGGCGCCCGCAGCACCCACCACGCTCCGCCACCGGCCAAGAGGAGTCCCAACAGGATCAGCAACGCGCGCATACCGTGAAACTCCCCCGCCTTGGAGGATTCGCCTTGGAGGATTCGCCTCGGAGGATGCGCATCGGAGGAAGTCGAAGCGGCCTGAGCCCGCCGACCCAGCCCGCCGACCCGCCGACCGCCCTGCGCCCTGCGCCGCAGGGACTACCGGCACGCAGTACTAGCGGCCCGAGCCAAGCACGTTGTAACGCCGCGCCGCCCCGAAGGTGCGCGTCGTGAACAGGTTCGTGCCGCCGTTGAAGCTGACCTCGGTGATCTGCTTGTTGTTCTCATCGCCGCTACCGAACGGGACGAAGAGTTTCGCGCCCGTGGTGTCGATCGTCATGGCGTCACCCGCGCGGCCACCCGTCAGGATGGAGGTCCACTCCTGCTTGCCCGCCAGGAGCGCGCCCGTCGTCGGGTCAAATCCGATCTTCTGCACGTAGCCCACGCCTTCCGCCGCGAAGTTGCGGGTCAGGCCGCCGGTGTCGTAGACGAACGCCAGGGCCTTGCCGTCGTCCGTGCACTCGATGTGGTGGATGCCGCGGCCGGTCGTGGCGTCGGCCTGGGAGAGGCTGGTCTGGGTGATGCGCACCACCGGGCCGCCCACATCCGCGCTGAAGCCCTCGATCTGGCCAGCGTAGCCCCCGTAGTCGCCCCAGTAGGTGGCAGTTTCCGGCCCTGCGGCGGTCTGGAAGGTGGTGGCAACCAGGGAGTTGGTCGGCCCGCTCCCCTGGTAGTGGGAGCCGTAGAAGACATAGCCCGAGGCCTTGGCCATCACCTGCCCGCCGCAGCCGTCCACGTTGGCGGGCGCGTAGTAGCGCTGCTGCTCCAAGGCGTAGTCGGGGCGGTAGTGGTAGCTGGGGACGAACCCGCGCCGGGCTGGCTGGCCCACGACCCGAAAGCCCTCGCCGTCGATCTTGCCGTTGATGTTCGCGGCGGTGTTCAGGCTGCGGATGTTCATGCCCACGAGGGTCATGCCCGCCTGGTCGGTCGCGCTCACGGCCGAGTGCGTCAGGATGTAGAGGAAGTTCCTGCTGCGGCTGATGAACCCGCCCATCGGGCGCAGCCGGCCCTGGTTGCCGTTCCACGCACCGAAGATCGGGTTGACCGGGCTCGCGGTGGTGTAAGCAGCGATGCCTGTCAAGCTGCCGCCTGCGGCGGCCAAGAAGATGCTACGCAGCGCGCCGGTGCTGAAGTTGTACGTATAGAATGTGCCGCTCCAGTGCTTGGAGGCCTGGCTGGTGGTGTTCAGGGCTTGGCTCTCCGAGCCGTACCCGCCCCAGAACACGAGGCCCGCGCCGTCGGCCGTGAAGGCCAGCGCACCGAAGCGCCAAGTGTGCGTGCCGCCGAAGAGGGCCACGGCCACCGTCTCCGTGCCTGTCACCTGGACCTCGGTGCTGCTCGTCCACGAGTTCGTGGTGGTCCAAGCGACGATGTCGTGCCGGTAGTTGTACCACATGGCGCTGCTGGTCGGCGTGACGGCCGCGTTCTGGCGGTTCACGACCACCGCCACCTTGGTGGCGTCATCCGAGATCTCAAAGCCCGTGGTGGGACCGCTGTAGCTGCCCCAATGCCGGTAGTTGCTCGGCCCGCGGGCGAGCGAGTAGCCGCGGCCGCCACCCTGGGGGCTATGGCGACGCACGGAGGACAGTTGCCTGAAGACGCCGTTGAAATCCAGCCACACATCGTGGTTCATCTGGTCGACGTTCGCCGCAAACGTGTTCGTCTCCTGGCCGGCGAGGATGGCGCAGCCACGGCCGTCCCTGCTGACGCGGAAGGGCATGGGAGCCAGGGCGTTCTCGAGTGTGTTCCAGCTGTCGTAGGCATACATCTCCGTGTCCATCGTGTCGACCAGGCTGAAGCTGATCGAGAAGCTGCCGGTGCCCCCGAAGCCGG
>JANOFW010000164.1:0-2871 GCA_031413835.1 Planctomycetia bacterium | reverse complement strand
GATCCCCGTCCTGCTGCCGGCGACGAGCGTCTTCCTGGGGCTCGCCCAGAAGCCCGACGCGCGCGCCATGATCAAGGCCGGCTGCGCCGTGGCGCTGGCCACCGACTTCAACCCCGGCTCCTCTCCCACCGAGAACCTCGCGCTCGTGGCGGCCCTGGGCTGTGCCACGCTCGCCATGACGCCCGAAGAGGTGATCTGCGCCATCACGCGCAACGCCGCCGCCGCCATCGGCGAAGAGGGGCGCGCGGGACGCATCGCCGTGGGCCGCCCCGCCGACCTCGTGCTGCTGGACGCCCCCTCCTACGTCTTCCTCCCCTACCGCCTCGGCACGAACCTCGTGGACACGGTCATCGTCGGGGGCCGGACTGTGGTCCGCCAAGGTCGCCGCTGGCGCGCGAAGGCATGAGCCGAGGGGCGGACGCCGGCACCCTGACCGGTATGCTGAGAGCCATGCCCATCCTCTGCCCCACCCCGCAGGAGCACCTGCTCGACGCCCGGGGAAGGCCCTACTTCCTCTGGGATGTGGATCTCTCCTTGGATGCCTTCCGGGAGCGGTTGCGCTCGGGGACCCGGGCAGAACGTGCGTACTGGATGGGGAAGCTCCTTCGACAGGCCAAGCCCGATGACGCGCTGCAGTGGGTCACTTCTGCCGACGTCGTCGAGCTGTGGCCCGACCTTGAACGCCACCTCGGCCACTCGAGGAACTTCTGGGCCTGGCTGTTGGGTCTGTGGGGCCACACGCTCGGCCCGACGACGGATGGGATTCCGCGTGATGGGGCCTAGTGACACGCTCGACGCGCTGCAGCTGCACGACCTCCTGGTGGACAAGCTCTGCGCCCTGCTGGGCCGCGCGGAAGTCCGCGATCTGGTCGATGTCCGCGCGCTGCTGGGTGCCGGCGGCGACCTGGATCGTGCGCTGCGCGATGCCCCGCGCCGGGACGCAGGATTCTCCGCCCTGACCCTGGCCTGGACGGTTCGCGACCTGCCCGTGACGAGCCTCGCGCAGAGCGCCGGCCTCCCCACCGCCCAGGCGGCGGAGCTTGCACGCTTCCGCGATGAGTTTGTCGCGCGGCTGGCGTCTCGCTAAGGTCCCTGCCCTGTCGCACGTCAGCCCCTCGACGAGCTCGGGGCGAGCTGCCGCTCGGAGCCCCCTGACGTGACGATCCTGCTCGAGTGCGTTCCCAACGTGAGCGAAGGCCGCGACGCGGCCAAGGTCAAGCGCATCGCCGCGGCCTTCACCTCGGCCGGCGGCACGCTGCTCGACGTCAGCAGCGACGCCGACCACCACCGCAGCGTGATCACCTTCGCGGGCACGCCCGAGGAGGTCGTGGCGGGGTCCGTGGCCGGCGCACGCGCC
This sequence comes from Planctomycetia bacterium, assembly GCA_031413835.1. Classification (GTDB taxonomy): domain Bacteria; phylum Planctomycetota; class PLA2; order PLA2; family JAEUHO01; genus CAXQZU01. The sequence continues at coordinate 1,514 of JANOFW010000164.1, read as the reverse complement.
GCGCGCGACCTGATCGACCTGACCCAGCATCGAGGCGAGCACCCGCGCATGGGCGCGGCCGACGTGATCCCCTTCATCCCGCTGGGCAGCGCCGACATGGGCCACGCCGTGCGCGCGGCCGAGCAGGCCGCCGAGCGCATCGCGACGGACCTCGGCGTGCCGACCTTCCTCTACGGCGAGGCGGCGCGCACGCTCGCGCGGCGTGACCTCGCCTGGGTGCGGAAGGGCCAGTTCGAGGGCCTGAGCGCGAGCGTGCCCACCGACCCCGAGCGCGTGCCCGACTTCGGCCCTCGGCGCGTGCACCCCACGGCCGGGGCCAGCGCCGTGGGCGCGCGCTTCTTCCTGATCGCCTTCAACGTCAACCTCAAGAGCCGCGACGTGGCCGTGGCCAAGCAGATCGCCAAGGAGATCCGCGAGAAGGACGGCGGGCTCCCCGGCGTGAAGGCGCTGGGCTTCGACCTCGAGGCCTTGGGGCAGGTGCAGGTCTCGATGAACCTCGTGGACTACCGCAAGACGAGCCCGAGCCAGGTCTTCGACGTGATCGCCGCCAAGGCCAAGGCCGCAGGCGTCGAGGTGGCCGGCAGCGAGCTCGTGGGCCTGATCCCCGAGGCCGCCGTCCCGCCGGGCTTCGCCGAGCGCGTCCGGCTGATCGGGTTCTCCCCCGACCAGGTGATCGAGGCGCGCCTGCGGCGTGCGCGCGGGACGCGCTGAGACGCGCCGACATGGCAGCTCACCCGAACCGCAAAGCGGTGCTGTTCGACCTCGACGGCGTCTTGGTGGACTCCTTCGGCGTCTGGGTCGCGGTGGTCAACGACGCGCGGCGCCGCTTCGGCTTCACCCAGGTCACGAGCGAGTTCGTGGCCTCGATCTTCGGCCAGGGCCTGAGCGACGACCTCGTCAACCTCTACCCCGGCCGCACGCGCGAGGACGTGCTCGCGGCCTACGACGACGCCATGCCTCGCTGCCTCCCACACATGACGGTGAACCCGGAGGCGCGCTCGGCCCTCGAGGGCTTGAAGGCCCTGGGACTCAAGCGCGCGGTGGTCACGAACACCCAGCAGTCGCTCGCACCCCGGGTACTCGAGGCCGTAGGCCTCACGGCGCATGTCGAGGCCTGCGTGGCCGTGGTGCCGGGCCTCAAGGAGAAGCCGGCGCCGGACCTGCTCCTCAAGGCCCTCGACCTGCTCCGGCTGCGCCCGGGGGACGCGCTCATGGTGGGCGACACCGACTACGACAGCGCGGCCGCCGCGGCCGCCGGGGTGGACTTCCTGCGCTACGAGATCCGCCGCGGGCTGAGCCTCACCGCAGCCCTCTCGCGGGCTCTGGGCACCCGCCTTCCCTAGACCCACGGGAGGCGCGGGGGGCGCGGACCGGCTGCATAGCCGGTGCCTGACCCCACCTACTCACCGAGTAGCCGGGGTCAGGCACCAATGCCGGTGACATAAGCCGGTGCGAAGTGCAGAGGGCCACTCCCTCGTCCGACTGTCGAAGTTGCTGAATCAACGCAACCGGCA
>JANOFW010000163.1:0-10345 GCA_031413835.1 Planctomycetia bacterium | reverse complement strand
GAGCACGGGCAGCGGCCGTGACGCCTCCGGCGTCGCGAGCGCCATCCGGTAGGCCGGCATGAGGGCCATCAGGACGTGGAAGCCCACGTAGTCCTCGCCCCCGCAGGTGCGCGCGTTGGCGAGCGCCCCCGCGGCCACGAGCGTGCGCAGGTCGGTGCCCGCGCGCAGCCGGCCGACGAGCAGGGGCAGCAGCCGCTCGACGCTCGTCTCCTGCAGCAGGCCCACGAGCGGCTCGAGCGCGCCGAACGACAGCCGCCCCGGCTCCTCCGCCGCCTCGGCCCAGCTCAGGCCCAACTCGCCCGCGAGCCCGCCGCCCAGCCCGACGAAGAGGGCGCCCCGACCCACGTCCGCGAGGAAGGCCCGACGGGTCCGACAGGACGGCGTGGTCATGCTGCCTCCGGAGGCCAGGCGCACGCCGGAGAGACTCGTCGCGGGCACCTGGGGCCATGGACGTCCTCTCGATTCTAGCGGGGGCCGGGGGGCGCGCGGGACTCGTCGGGCCTGCCGCGTCAGCCGGGCGGCAGGTCTTCGACGGCGGGTTCGATGGGTTGCGGGAGCTCGGCCGGCGTGACGGTGGCGTCGCGCGCGCACAGCCCCGTGAGCACGGCCGCGGTGCCGCAGACGGAGAGCGCCACGCGCAGGTCGAAGGCCTGGGCCAGGTGGCCCACGAGCAGGCTGCCCAGCGGAGCGGTGGCGCCGAAGGTGAAGACCCACAACCCCATCACGCGACCGCGCAACGCATCCGGCACCCGCGCCTGAACGACGGTGTTCGAGGACGACATGAAGGCCACCTGGAAGAAGGCCGCCAGCAGCAGGGGCACGACGGCGGCCCAGGCGTTGGGGGCCAGTGCCAGGGCCACCACGCTCAGCCCTCCGAGCGACACGAGACGCCCGAGAAGTCGCGGCGTGGCGGGAAAGCGCGTGGCGCGCCCGCTGACCCACAGCGCGCCGGCCAACGCGCCGATGCCGCTCAGGCCCATCAGCACGCCGTAGCCGCGCTCCTCGAGGCCGTAGGTCTCGCGCGCCAGCGCGGCCAGCATGCCGGTGTAGACCCAGGCGAAGATCATCGAAGCGCCCATCAGCAACATCAGCCCGCGGGTACGCGACTCGCCGCGCACGTAGCGCAGGCCCTCGCGCAGCTGGGCCCAGGCGCTCCCCGAGGCAGGGGGCCCTTGGCGCGGCGCGGGAGGCAGCCGGGCGAGGGTGAAGCCCGCCAGGGCCGAGAGGCCGGCGACCACCAGGTAGCAGGCGCCCGTGCCCAGCGTGCCGAGCACCAACCCGGCCAACGCAGGCCCCAGGATGCGCCCGACGTTGAAGGTGCTGGCCTGCAACGCCAGCGCGTTGCCCAGCACCTCGCGTCCCACGACGTCGATCACGTAGGCCTGCCGCACCGGCATCTCGATGGCCCGGAAACACCCCACGGTGACGGCGGCCAGGACCACGTGCGCCACCTCCGGATCGCCCAGCATCACCAAGAGGCCCAGACCCAGGTTGCCCAGCAGCGTGCCCGCGGCCACGAGCAGCAGCAGCCGCCGCTTGTCGTGGCGGTCGGCCAGCGCGCCCGCCCAAGGCGCCAGCAGCACGGTGGGCAGCAGGCCCGCCGCCGTCACGCCGCCGAGCGCGGCCTTGCTCCCCGTGAGCTCGTAGACCAGCCAGGCTTGCGCCGCCACGCGCATCCAGAAGCCGTGCACGCTCGCCACGTGGCCGAGCAGGAACAGCCTGAACTGCGGGACCCTGAGCGCCGCGAAGGCGTGCGCGGTCCAACCGCTGCCCACGGCTCAGTGCGCCTCGTCGGCGGGGAGCGTGAGGAGCATGCGCTCGGGGGCCAAGCCCCCGCGCCGGTCCCAGACCTCGAGCTCGGAGATCCCGGCCTCGATGCGCACGTCGAAGAGGCGCTCGCCCCCCGGCGTGGCCACGCGCGCCCCGGGCTCGGCCGTCCACTCCACGTCCACGCGCCAACGCTCCCCCGGGCCCCCAGGAGCACGTGGGACGGCGCGCACCTGCCCGTCGTCGGGCACGCCCAGCACGAGGATGCGCGCGCGCACCGCTTGCTGCCCGTCGCGGGTCAAACCCGAGCGCGAGGCGTCCATGCGCCGCGAGAGCGGCACGGGCCGCGACGCGAAGTAGAACGCGCTCAGGCTGAGCAACACGAAGATCAGGCCGAAGACCCAGGGCCAGGCCCCCACCGCTCGCACGCCGCCGACAGCCGGGGCGTCTGAGGGCACCCGGCGCTCAGCGTCCGGCGTCGTCATCGCTCGCGCCGCCGCCGTCTCCGGCCGCCAGGTCGGGAGCCAGGCCCTGCTCCGTCACCTTCAGGGGACGCTCGCGCGCGCTGCCGTCCGGACGCTCCGCCAGCTCGACGAGGCGCTTCTCCGCGCCGTCCAGCAGCGCGCGGCAGGCCGTCAGATGCTCGACGCCCTGCTGGTAGCGCGCCAGGGACTGCTCCAGCGTGAGCCCCTCGCCTTCCAGCTCGCGCACGATGGCCTCGAGGGCCTCGAGTCGCGCCTCGAATCCGCGCTTCTCGGAGCCGGGCTGCTCGGAGCCTGGCTGCTGGGATTCGTCGGCCTTCTTCGTGCGCGCGGCCATGCCGGGAGGATACACAAGGCCGGACCCACGTACGCTAGCCGTGTGGCCCATTCCCTGCTGGTCCTGGTCGTGGCGGCCTACGCCGCCGCCGGCAGCGCCTACCTGGAGGCGCGCCGACGCCGCGAGGCCCCGCCGCGTTGGGCCCGGGTGCTGGGCGCCGCGTCCGTGCTGGCGCACCTGCTGGGCCTGGTGCTGCTGGGCGTGTCGATCGGCCGCAGCCCGTTCTCCGGCGGGGCGCAGATGCTCTCCTTCGTGGCCTTCGCGCTGGGCGCGCTCTACCTGCTGCTCGAGCTCGTCAGCCGCGTGGCCACCCATGGTGGCGGCTTCTACGCCGTGCTGACGCTGCTCTCCGCGCTGAGCGTGCCCGGCCTGCTGCAGGGCCTGACGAGCGAGAGCGTCGAGCACGTGCGCGATCCCCTGCGCACGGTGCACGTGGGGCTGAGCCTGCTCGCGGCGGCGGCCGTCCTCGCCGCGGGCCTGCTCGCGGCCGGGTACCTGGAGGCCTACCGGCGAGTCAAGCGCCGCGCCACGGAGGCGGGCGAGAGCGGGCCCTCGCTCTCCGGCTTCGAGCGCCTCGAGCGCGGGGCCTCGGCCCTGGGCGTGTTGCTGCTGCTCCCCGCGCTGCTTCTGGGGCTGCGCTCGGCGCTGCGCACGGATGCGCCCGCGCACCTGCTGCCCCTGGTGGGCCTTGCGGGCGGCCTGCTGCTCCTGCTGGGCGTGGCGACCTTCCTCTGGTGGCGCCGCCCGCTGCGCGGTGCGCTGGCCGCGTGGCTCAACCTGGCGGCGACGGCGCTGCTGCTCGTCTCGGTGCTGGGCGTGCATCCCTGGATCGTCGGGGGAGGCCGCTGATGGACCTCTACCTCGTGGGCGTCGATCCGCACGTCGCTCCGCTCGAGGTGCGCGAGCGGCTGGCCGTGCCGCCCGAGCGCGCGCCCGCGTTGGCCGCGCGCCTGCGCGATGTGCTCGGGGCCCAGGAGGCGCTGCTCCTGCCGACCTGCAACCGCACCGAGCTCTACCTGGTCCACGACTCCCCCGAGGTCCTCGACCAGGCGCTCAAGGCGCTCCTCTCCGCGCTGCCCGGCGCGCCCTCGCCCGATCTGGGTTGCTACGTGCAGCGCAGCGGCGAGGCAGCGGCGCGCCACGTCTATCGGCTCGCGGCCGGCCTCGAGAGCGCGATCCTGGGGGAGACCGAGATCCAGGGGCAGCTGCGCGACGCGCACGCCGCCTGCGCCGCCGCGGGCGCCTCCGGTCCCGTGCTCGACAGGCTCGTGCGCGGCGCCGTGCATGCGGGCAAGCGCGCACGCGCCGAGACCGCCGTGAGCGCGGGCAGCGTCAGCCACGGCAGCGCCGCCGCCCTCGTGGCGCGGCGCATCTTCGGCTCCCTGGCGGGACGCGAGGTGCTGGTGGTGGGCGCGGGCCACATCGCGCAGCAGGCCGCGCGAGCGCTCGGCGAGGGCGTCGAGGCGCGCTTCGTCATCTCCAACCGCACGCAGGCGCGGGCGGCCGAGCTGGCGGCGACGCTTCCCGGCGCGCGCACGACCGGCCTCGACGAGCTACCGCAGCTGCTGCGCACGGCCCACGTCGTGGTGCTGGCGGCCGATGGCGCGCCGCTCCCAGTGGAGACGGTCGCTCAGGCCCTGGGCCGGCGCCGCGATCCGCTGCTGGTGCTCGACCTGTGCGTGCCGCGCGCCGCCGCGGCCGCCGTGGGCGAGCTGCCCGGCGTGTTCCTCTACGATCTCGAGAGCCTCGAGGCGCAGGTCGCCAGCACGCTGGCAGCACGGCGCGAGGCGGTCCCGCGCGTCGAGGCGATCCTCGACGAGGAGTTCGCCCACTGGCGCGACTGGGTGCGCACGCAGTCGGCGCTGCCCGTGATCCGCTCGCTCCACGAGTGGGCCGACGAGGTGCGCCAGGCCGAGCTCGCGCAGCTGCCGGAGGATCTCGACCCCGCCGCCCGCGCCGCGGTGGAGGCGCTCACGCGCCGGCTCGTGCAGCGCCTGCTGGGGCGGCCCGCCGCGCGCGTGACGCAGAGCGCGCGTGCCGCCGACCCGCGCCTGCCCACGGCGGACCAGCTGCGCCAGCTCTTCGGGCTCGGCGAGCAGGAGCAACCGTGACCGCCCTCTTCCTGCGCGCCCTGAAGGGCGAGCGCGTCGAGCGCTTCCCGGTCTGGATGATGCGCCAGGCCGGGCGCTACCTGCCCGGCTACCGCGCCGTGCGGGCGCGCACCTCCTTCCTCGCCATGTGCCGTTCCCCCGAGCTGGCCGCGCAGGTCTCGCTCGAGCCCGTCGAGCTCTTCGACGTGGACGCGGCCATCGTCTTCGCCGACATCCTGCTCACGGCGGACGCCTGCGGCATCGAGGTGCTCTTCCCCGACGGCGGGCCGCAGATCGTCGATCCCATCCGCACGCCCGCCGACGTGGACCGCCTGGGGGCCCCCGACCTCGAGCGCGTGCGCGCCGTGCCGGAGGCGATCCGCCTGATCCGGCGCGCGCTGCCGCCCAGCAAGGCGGTGATCGGCTTCGCCGCCGCGCCGCTTACGCTGTGCGCCTACCTGATCGAGGGGGGCGGGGGGGGCGCCCGCGACTTCGCCCGCGCGCGCACCTTCGCCGCCGAGCATCCCGCCGCCTTCCAGCGCCTGCTCGAACGCGCCGCCGACGCGCTCGTGCCCTACCTCAAGGCCCAGGCCGACGCGGGCGCCGACGTGCTGCAGCTCTTCGACACCTGGGGTGGCGTGCTGCCGGCGCACCTCTACAAGAGCCTGGTCGTGCCGGCCAACCGCCGCGTGCTCGAGGGCCTGGGCCCCACGCGCCCGCCGGTCATCCTCTTCGCCGGCGTCGGGGCCGAGGCGCGGCTCGAAGATGCCCTCGCCGCGGGCGCCGAAGGCCTCTCGCTCGACTGGCGTACCGACCTGGCGTTGGCGTACGCGCGCGTGGGCGGCCGCGCGCGCCTGCAGGGCAACCTCGATCCCGCCGTGCTGCTCGCGCCCCCGGAGCGCATCGCCCAGGAGACGCGCCGCATGCTGGAGGCCGTGCCGCCAGGGCGGGCCCACCTGGCCAACCTGGGGCACGGCATCTTGAAGGAGACGCCGCCCGAGCACGCGCGTGCCTTCGTCGAGGCGGTCAAGGCCTTCCCGGTGCCCGCGCCGGTCGCGGGAGCCCGCGCATGACCCAGCGCGTCCCTCCTCGTGTGGCCCCCGAGGGCGACCGCCCCCCCGACGCCGCCGACCTCGCGCGGGCCATCGAGCTCGCGCCGCGCTACGACCGGCCGGGCCCGCGCTACACCTCCTACCCCCCGGCCCCCCATTTCACGCCCGAGGTGGATGCCGAGGCCGCCCGCGCCGTCTACGCCGCCCGCGGTCCCGGCGCGCCGCCGCTCTCGCTCTACGTGCACCTGCCGTTCTGCGAGTCGATGTGCACCTACTGCGGCTGCAACGTGGTGATCGACAAGGCGCACCGCTACCGCGAAGCCTACCTCGACACCCTGGCGCGCGAGATCGCGCTGGCCGCCGAGGCGCTCGCCGACGGGCCGCGCGAGGTGGCCCAGCTGCATCTGGGGGGCGGCACGCCCACCTGGTTTCAGCCCGAGGACCTGGCGCGCCTCCACGGCGAGATCGCCGCGCGCTTCGAGATCCGCCCGGACGCCGAGCTGGCCATCGAGGTCGATCCGCGCGTGACCACGGCCGAGCACGTGCGCACGCTGGCGCGGCTGGGGTGGCGGCGCATCAGCATGGGCATCCAAGACTTCGATCTCCAGGTCCAGCAGGCCGTCAACCGCGTGCAGTCGGCCGCGGAGACCCGCGCGCTCGTGGACTGCTCGCGCGAGGCGGGCTTCACCAGCGTCAACGTGGACCTGATGTACGGCCTGCCGCATCAGCGGCCCGCGACCTTCGAGCGCACGCTCGAGATCGTGATCCGGGATCTGGCACCTGAGCGCGTGAGCCTCTTCGGCTACGCCCACGTGCCCTGGCTGCGCAGCCACATGAAGCGCATCGACGAGGCCTCTCTGCCCAAGGCTGGCGAGCGCCTGGCCCTGTTCCATCGCGGGCTGGAGGCCTTCGTGGGCGCGGGCTACGAGTTCATCGGTCTGGACCACTTCGCGAAGGCCGGTGACGAGCTCGCCACGGCGCGCCGCCAGGGCACGCTGCGGCGCAACTTCATGGGCTTCCACACCCACAAGGGCACCGACATGGTGGCCTTCGGCATCACGGGCATCGGCGACGCCCAGGGTGTCTACCTGCAGAACCACCAGAAGCTCCCCGACTGGATGTCCGCCGTCGCCGCGGGCCGTCTGCCGATCCACCGTGGCTACCGCCGCACCCCCGACGACCAGCAGCGCGGCGCAATCATCCAGGCGCTGATGTGCAACGGACGCGCGGGCCTCGACGTGCTCGCCCCCACCGGAGGCGACTGGCGCGCGTCCTTCGCCTCCGAGGCCCGGGCGCTCGTGCCCCTGGAGGCCGATGGCATCGTGAGTCTCTCGGCCGAGGGCGTGACGCTCACGCCGCTGGGCCGGCTCTTCGTGCGCAACGTCTGCATGCTCTTCGACGCGCACTTGAGCCCGTCGCCGGGGGCCGCGGGGGCGGGACCCGCGCGGCCGCGCTACAGCCGCACGGTCTGATGGCGGCGGACCACGTCCACGACCTGGCCGTCGTCGGCGGCGGCATCGCAGGCCTGGCGGCGGCCTGGTGGGCGGCCTCGGCCGGGCGCGACGTACTGCTGCTCGAGGAGAGCGAGCGGGTCGGCGGCGTGATCCAGAGCGTGCGCCTGGGCGGCTACCGTGTCGAGCGGGCGGCGAGCACGCTCCCGTCCGCCGCGAAACACGTGCTGCGTCTCCTGGCCTCGCTGCCTCAGGCGCCCGCGGCCCGGCCCGCCTCGCCCTCGGCCAGGCGCCAGTACCTGCTCACCCGCGGCGGCTTGAAGCCCGTGCCGCGGACGCCCCCGGCACTCTTGACCTCCCCGCTCCTGGGCCTCGGGGCCAAGGTGCGCGCGCTCCTCGAGCTCACGCGGGCCCCGCGCCAAGGCGCGCGCTCGGAAACCCTCTACGGCTTCGTCACGCGCCGCTTCGGGCGCGACATCGCCGAGCGCTTCCTGGTGCCCTTCACCTCGGGCATCTACGGCGCCCACCCGCGTCGGCTCGGCGCCGCCGACGCCTTCCCCTCCCTGGTGGCCCTGGAGCGTCGCCGCGGCGGCGTGCTGCGGGGCCTCAAGGCCGAGGCCTCCGGCACGCAGCGCGAGGTGCTGCTGCTCGAAGGGGGCATGGAGGCGCTGCCGCTGGCGATCGCGCGGGCCCTAGGAGCGCGCGTCAGGACCGGCGCCGCCGTGCACGGCCTCGCATCCGACGCCGAGGGCGTGACGCTCACGCTCTCCTCTGGCGAGAACCTGCGCGCCCGCGAGGTGCTCCTCGCGACGCCCGCGCCTCGACAGGCTTCGCTGCTCGAGACCACCGCTCCGCGCGTGGCCGAGGCGCTCGCTGGTGTCCGCAGCACCCCCATCGCCGTGGTGGCCCTGGGTCTCCCCCCCGGCAATCCCGTCGTGCCCGACGCCTTTGGCTTCCTGCGGGGCGCAGGCAGCCCCGCACGCATCTTGGGCGCCACCTTCCACTCGCGCCTCACCCCCCACGTCGCGCCCGCGGGCCACGAGCTGGTGCTGGTCTTCGCGGGCGGCAGCGAAGACCGCACCGCCCTCGACCTCTCCGACACCGCCCTGGCCGACGTGGCCCTCGCCGACCTCGGCCACGCGCTCGGAGGGCGCCTGACTCCCGACCTCGTGGACGTCTTCCGCTGGCCGCACGCCCTGCCGCTCTTCTCCCCCGGCCACCGCGCGCGCATGGCCGCCGCCCAGGCGGCGCTGGCCCCCAAGCGCATCTCCCTCTCCGGCTCGCACATCAGCGGCGTGGGCCTCGACGCCTGCTGCCGCGAGGCAGGGCCGTTGAGGCCGTAGGCTCCTGCCCGCAGGTCCGATGTGGCCGCAGGGCGCCCGAGAAGGCGTCCGTAATCCCGATCGGTTGGGAACCCTCGGGGCGCCTACCTCGACGCAACGAGCGCGCGGACGCACGCTTCCTCGTCGGGCGACAATGTTTCCGCCAGGAGTGCAGGCGGGTCGCCGCAGTAGTGCGGTGACAGGAGTCCGGACGCGGACACGCGCCAAGCGACCATCGCCTTGACGAGCGCACGCCGGCCGCCGGAAGCGACCGCGACGGCGTGCACCGTCAGCGGCCGCGCGAGATCGCCACCCGCTGCGGCGAAGCGGGCGCGGATGCGGCCGACGAGCGGATCCGGATCCCGCAGGTGCTTCTCCGCGCGCGCCACCGGATGGAGCGCCGTCGCGCCGACATAGATCACGGAACGGTCGCCGACGCCGGTCTCGCGCCAGACGTAGACCCATCCGGCGGCCGGCGAGACGATCTCACCGTCCTGCACGCTGAACGTCACCAGGGGACCCGGCATTCGCCCGTCCTACCCGAAGTTCCATTGCGGCGGAAGCGCCGGCGGTCGGATGCGGAGTGGGGGACCACCCCATACCCAGGGCGGCGGAGCGTCGCGAGGCTGGCCCCGTCCCCGGTCTAGTGATTGGCGCGTTTTATCGGCCCCGGGCGTGCGGGTCCGCTGCCCCGGACCATCCGGGATACCCAGGCCTCCCCTCGGGCCAGCACCGCCGGCTGGCACCGGAGGCGGAGCAACGGGCCCGCCTCGACGTCCTGCTGAAGACCCGGGCCCTGGCGGACCGCCCTCTTCGCCAGCGCCAGACGCATAGGAGTCGTCCGGACGTTTGGCACCCCACGGCGCCGGGACGCACGCGGGGCTCCGCGAAGCGCGTCGGTTCGCGCGCGGCCTACGCCGCAGGGACTGTCGGTCCCCTGTCGTAGATTGCAGGTGAGCAGGGACCAACTGGAGGTCCCAAGTGATTGAACTGTCCGATGCCCGGCAGGCCCTCGAGGCCGCGGGCCTGATTCACGGCCTTGCGCTCCACGAGATCCACGCGCGGCTCGAAACCGGTCTGCGCCTGCACGACACCGGCCAGCGCGTGCTGGCTTTCTACCTCCACGAGATGGAGGCCGGACGCCTCTATCAGGCCACCGGCCACGGTAGCACCACGCACTACGCGGAGGCGCGCCTGGGGCTGGAACGGCGCCGTACGAGCGAGCTGATTGGCGTGGGCCGCAGGCTCCTCGCGCTGCCAGCCGTGGACCACGCCTTCTGCACGGGCTCCATCGGCTGGACGAAAGTCCTGCTGCTGGCGAGCGTCGCCACGCCCGAGCACGAGGCCGCCTGGCTCGAGCGTGCCCGAGCGCTCTCCTGCCGCGATCTGGAGCTGGAGGCCAAGCGCGTGCGCCCTGGCCAGGCACCGCGCGCGCGCCGGGCGACACGAAGGGCCTGCCCGAGATCCGCTTCCGTCTCGATGTCAGCCTGCCCACGCTCACGCACCAGAAGCTCGAGCTCGCCAAGCAGAAGCTGTCCGCCGAGTCAGGCCATCCGGTCAACGACGCCGAGTGTCTCGACGTCCTGGCCGAGCTCTTCCTGCAACTCGAGCAGGACGGCAGCATCCCAGGGCGCACGCGTGTCCCCGGCTCGCTCTACCGCATCGTGCTGCGGCCCGAGGGGGCCGATGGCGACCTCGTCCTCGACGCCGAGAAGGGTGTGCTGCCGATCGAACGCGCCCAGCTGCTGCACTGCGACGCGGAAGGCGTGACCGTGGACGCTGCCCGGGGGGCGCGGGGGGGCGCAACCCGATGCGTCCACGGCGCACGGCGAGCAGGGCGAGCC
>JANOFW010000162.1:0-3539 GCA_031413835.1 Planctomycetia bacterium | reverse complement strand
CATGGTCGTGTGTCCGGCGGCGCCCCCGCCCCGGGGCGCTGCAAGGCCACCATGACGATACCTCCACCCGGCCGTTCCGGGAGGAACGCCGCCTGTGGGTCGGCTCGGTTGCTGGGATCTGCACCCGTCGCTTGGCGACGGGTGCGCGGGACGCGCGAAACGTCGGATCCTGGGCCGGCGATGGCAAGGTAGTGGGTGACATGAAGGTCTCCGGCCTGGAACAGCTGCGCGAGCGCTACGACGCGATCCTGATCGACTTGGACGGCACGCTGCTCGATGGGGCGGGCCGGCTCAGCGTGCGCAGCGTGGCGGCGGTGAGGGCGCTCGAGGCCGCGGGCCTGACGCCCATCGTCTGCACCGGACGCAGCGTGCCGGGCACGCGCCGCATCCATCGTGAGCTGGGACTCTCGACGCCCGTGGTGGCCTACAACGGCAGCTGGATCGGGCCGGTGGACGGCGCTCCCCTGGTGCACCACCCGATCCCCACCGAGCACACGCCGCACGTGATCGACACGGAGGCGCGCGCCTGCTTCTCCTATCGGCATCATGGCGAACGCAAGTTCACGGCCGTCTCCGACCACGCCCACCACCCGCGCGTCAGCGCCTGGTACGAGAACGTGGTGCACGTGCCGCAGGGCGGCGTGCTGCCGGCGGCCGAGCTGATGCGCGTGAGCCTGTTCTTCGAGTCCCACGACCACGGTGACCGCGCCTGGCAGGCGCTGCCCGACGAGGCGCGCGTCGTGCTGCACCGCGAGACCTTCCCCTTGAGCCTGTTCCCCGACTTCGCCGACTCGCACCTCGTCTTGTGCGAGGTCCAGAAGAAGGGCCGCGGCAAGGCCGCCGCGCTCGACTTCCTGGCCGAGCACCACGGCATCCCCGCCGCGCGCATTGTGGCCGTGGGCGACCAGACCAACGATCTCTCCATGTTGCGCGAGGCCGGCCTGGCCGTGGCCATGGGCAACGCCGTGGACCCGCTGCGCGCGCTCGCGCACCTGGTGATCGGGCACCACGCCGAGGAGGGCTTCGCCGCCTGGGTCGAGGCCGGTGCGCCGTGCCCTGCCCCCGGCGCGCCTGCGGGTGGGTCCACGGCGCCGCGCAGGCCCTCGAACATCGTCAGGCGCGGGTGAGCTTCGCACTCAGCTCGCGCTGGTTCGCCGCGGACGCGGGCCCCGAGGCGCTCGTGGTGGGCCTCAAGGCCGTGGGTCTGCCCGCCCTCGTGCTCCACGAGCCCCCGCCCCGGGCGGTGCGCTGGCGCGAACCGCTGCGGGCGGGCGGCGTGCGTCTGGAGGCGCTGCGGCTGACGGGGGTCGAGGGATTCGGGGGCGCGGGGGCGGCGCTCGTCGAGGCGCTCAAGCCCGGCCACGTTCTGCTGCCGGGAGGCGCGCTCGCCCCGCTGCCCGGCGGCATGCTCGCGGGCACGCCTACCGACCTCGAGCGCGCGGCGCACCGCAGGCGCGTGGGCGAGCGCCAGGTCGAGGCCCTGGCCCGCGCGCTGCACGGACCCTTGGGCGCCGGCTGGCCCCTGGCGGTGCTCCACGCCACGGACGCGGGCGATCTGCTCCGGGTCGAGGAGACGGGCTGGCTCCTCGACGCCCTGCCTCGCCTGGGCCTGTGGCTGGATCCGGCCTGGCTCCTCTCCCTCGAGCGGCGCGGGGCCGGCCCGGGGCCGGCGGCCTGGGCCGATCGGTTCGCAGGCCGGGTGCTGGGCGTCTCGGTCCACGGGCTGGGCAGCGACGGCCGCGGGCACGCGCATCCGGAGGACGACGGGCCTCCCTGGGGTAGTCTCGCGGCCAGCCTGCCGCGGCGGGCGCCGTGGGCCCTGGACCTCTCCGGGCGCCTCACGGTCGCCGAGGTGCGCGACGCCCTGTGCTACGTGACGGCGGCCTTCGCCGCCACGTAACGCTCAAGCACGTAGCGCCCTAGGGAGAACACGAAGAACCATGAGCAGCGCGCACGGTCACGGGACAGGACAGCACGTGGCAGAGACACACGGCGGAGAGATTCCGCCCGTCCCCGCCCAGCGCCACATCACGCCCGCGCCCGAGGATTACGCGAACCTCCCGGGTGCCTCGGCGCTGGTCTTCCCCGTGGCGTGGTGCGTGCTCGCCGGCCTGCTCATCGCCGCGCTGCTGGGCGCCGGCTGGGGCCTGCACCACGGCGACGGCCACGGCGCACACGAGACGCCGGCCGACGCCGGCCACTGACCGCCCAGGCGAACGGGCAACGGGGCCCAGCCACGCCTGAGCGACTGCACAGCCCTAAGCTCTAGGCACTGGGAGCCTTCGGCTCCCGGCGCCTAGAGCTCGCGTGCGAGGCGGAAGCCCGTGGTCGCGTGCCGCTCGCTCTCGGCGAGCGGGCGCACGAGGTAGAGAGCGGCGTCGCTGGGAGCGTCCCCCACGCCCGCACCCTTGACGAGCACGCAGTTCGCGGGCACGCCCGCCTCGACGGGTTCGACCATCTCGCGCGCGTTGGCCAGGAGGCCACGCTCGCCGTGGGGCCCGAGGTCGCCCGGGTGCTCGCCCGCGTCGCCCAGCGCCGGATGGAAGACGCCGTCGGCGATCGTGGCCAGGCGGCCCCCGGGCAGCAGGAAGCCGGCGGGCGCTCCGCCCGCGACGAGCCACTCGGTCTCGCTGGGCAGGCGCAGCTTGGCACCATCGCGCTTGCTGCGCCAGGCGGCGTAGGCGCGCGCGTCGGCGGGCCGGATGCTCACCACGGGCAGCAGCTCGGAGCCGCGGATCGCCGCCATCCGCCCGCTCGAGGGATCGCGCACGAACCCCACGGTGGGCGCGCGCTGGGCAGCCTCCGCGTCGGAGAGGCTCAACAGGAAGGCCGCGTACTCGCTGTTGGTCACCTCCTCGCGGTCGAGGAGGAACGTCTTGACCTCGACGGGCACCAGCGACGCCGCCGCGAAGGGCGGACGGCGGGCGAGCACGCGGTCGCCCACCACCAGCAGCATGCCCTCGGGGATCTGGTCGGGGGCGAGCAGCACCTCGAGGGTCGCCGCGGGCGCCTCACGGTCGGCCTTGAGCCCCTCCTCGCGCACCAGGAACGGCAGCCGCAGCGGCAGGCGCACGCGCTCCGCCGGCTCGTCGCCGGCGGAGCCCGCCACGCGCCCCACGATGCTCCAGTCGCCGGGCGCGAGCAGGTTCTCGTCGCCGAGCTTGAGTTCGAGGCCCTCGAGGCCCAGCGGGCCCTGACGGTTGGCCATCCAGGTGTAGCCCGGCGAGGCGTTCAGCCGCACGCGCTGCGGCTGGACACGCCAGCGCTGGTAGTCGAGCTGCTCCTGAAGCGAGTCGCGCGAGGTGCTGCGCGGCTCCGCGGCGATGCGTTGCGCGAGGCTCGTCGCGCGCATCCACAAGAGGCGCTGCAGGCGCGCGGCCTCGGGCCCCTGGACGGCGTCGACCTCCAGGCGCGCGGCGTCGAGCTCGCGCTTGAAGGCGCCCACCTCCGCCTGGAGAGCCTCCACGGTGCCGGCGCTGCTCGTCTGCAGGATCGTGCTGGCGCCGCCGCCGATCAGGATGCCCGCCACGAGGCCGCCC
>JANOFW010000161.1:0-15913 GCA_031413835.1 Planctomycetia bacterium | reverse complement strand
TCGGGCAGGCTCGCCCGGCATTCCGCGAGACAGGCGTCGCTGAGCTCGACGTAGATGCGGCGCGCGGCGTCGGTGAAGGCCTCGTCGTCCTCCAGGAACGGCTCGAGGGCCGCGGCGATGCGTTCGCTCAGGCTGCCGCGCTCGATGATGCCCTCGACCAGGGGCAGGTAGGCCGCCTCGTCGGAGCGCACATACCGGCGCGCACGCGCCAGTAGGTCGCTGAGCACCTCGCGCACGTCGCACCGGCCCTGGGTGTCGCGCTTGGCTTTGGGCGCGAGGTGCGGCGCGTGGACGCGCGCGTGCGTGCCCTGAGCGATGGTGGCGTGGAAGTCCTCGACCAGCAGGGGGTGCGGGGGCAGCACGAGGCGGCCCTTCAAGATCTGCTCGGTCAGGTCCTTCAAGGCCCAGCGCACCAGCACGGCCAGGGCCACGTCCATCTTGACGCATTCCTGCATGTCGAGGCAGCGCACCTCGAGCGAGGAGCGCCAGAACTTCACGACCACGGCGCGGGCGTTCAGGAACTCGCCGCAGATGGGGCCCGAGCCGGGCAGCTTGCGGGCCGCCGCGAGCATGGGTTTGAGAATCGTTTTCCTGTAGTCCGTGAGGCTGCCGACGTACTCGGGCACCATCGTGCCGATGGACTCCGGCAGCCGGTCCTGGTGGTGGAGCACGTGCTGCATGCGGTTGCAGACCGCGGGCTGGAGCTCGCCGTCGTGCATCGGGCTGCTGGCCGCCAACGCCGGCAGGTAGGGCACCAGCAGGGCCGAGGCGTTGAGCATCGCGGCCGACTCCTCGGGCCGGCCCAGGGGCAGGTTGACGTGGCAGGCCTGCAGGTTGGCCCAGCCGTGGGTCTTGACGTCGAAGAGCCTGGCGTAGGTGGCGTAGATGCTGGCGCTCGAGCGCGTCCACAGCCGCGCCTTCTTGGGGTTGAACCACGGGTGCATGCCGGTAGGCAGGAGCCGCGCGGTGAAGTGGTCGCTCAAGAGGGCCGAGACGCGGCGCACACCCTCGGCCAGCCAGACCTCCGACTGCGCCAGGCTCTTCGTGGGCGCCGGCGTCTTGATCTCCAGCACGTGGTCCACGATCTCGTTGCTGAACTCGACGGCGCCCAGCGTGGCGTCCGAGACGGGGCGTCCCGCCAACGCCGCCAGCACGGGCTCCACCACCGAGACGGCGTTCAAGTCGCGGTCCACCGTCACGTACTCGAGCTCGAGGCCGCAGACGTCGAAGGCCCGGTACATGCCCGTGGAAGCGTGTTTGGCCGCGCGTCCGATGGGGCGGCGCAAGGCGTCGAGGATCGGCTCCTTCTTGGTCCGGGGGGCGTGGGGGGCGGCCTCGGGGGGCTTGCGCTTGCGCTCGACCAGCTCGACGAAGTGGTCCACGAGATCCTCGAAGATCACGTTGCCGTCGGCGGCGTCGTCGTAGCCGGTGTCGATGTTGGGGTTGTCGTTGACCTCGATGACCAGCGGGCCCTGGGCCGTGTCCTTGATGTCCACCCCGTAGAGCCCGTTGCCGATCAGGCGCGCGGCCTGGCAGCCCAGGCGCACGACGTCGCGCGGGGCGTAGGCGCGCGCCACGGCCTCGACCTTGCCGTAGCGCACGGCGCGGGGGTCGGAGTTCCTCACCTGCCAGTGGCCGGGGGCCATGTGGTACTTGGCGATGAACAGGGGCTTGCCGCCCAGCGTCGTGACGCGCCAGTCGAACTCGGTGGGGGTCCAGGCCTGGGCCACGATCAGCGGGCTCTTCTCCAGCATGGGCTTGGCCTTGGCGGCCCAGTCGGCCTTCGAGGCCACCTTGTGCACGGCGGTGGAGAACGAGCCGTCGGGGAGCTTGACGATGAAGGGCAGCCCCAGCGCCTTCACCAGCGACTCGAAGGAGGTCTGGCCGGAGGCCACCAGCGTCTTGGGCGTGGGCACGCCCTTGCGCTCCAGCAGCTCGTGCAGGAACACCTTGTTGCTGCAGCGGATGATCGACTGCGTGTCGTCGATCACCGGCATGTCGAGAGCCTCGGCGCGCGAGGCCCAGCGGAAGGCGGGCAGGTTCAGGCCCGTGAGTGCGCGGAGGAAGAGCGCGTCGTAGTCGCCCAGGCGCGAGATGTCACCCAGGCCCAGGCGGTGCATGTGCACGCCCTTCTTGGCGGCGATGTGCTCGAGCTTCTCGAGGGTCTCGGTCGTGGAGGGGCCGAAGACGTCCGGCTCGTCGTAGAGAATGGCGATCGAGGCCCGCTTGTCCTGGGCCTTGCGGCGCGAGAGCGGGCCCACGCCGCGCAGGTCGGAGAGCTCCTGCGCGAGGTGCTGGCGCTCGGCGGGCGTGAGCTGGTGGAGCGGCGTGACATCGACGTCGAAGACGCGCCACTCCTTCTCCTGCAGCCGCAGCGTCACGCGCAGCAGCGGCACCGGGAAGAGCCGGTAGATGGCGGCGCAGGCCCGCCGGAAGCGCGCGTCGGTGACCGTGCCGAAGCAGGCCAGCACCTTGACCTGCTCGTCGGGCGCCACGCGCCGCGCGCGCTCGCCTTCGGCGGGACCCTTCCAGCTCGGGACATCGGCCTCGTCGAGCTGGCGCACAAGCGTGTGTCGCTCGGCGAGCTGGCGCAGGGTCTCGACGCCCGGCAGCACGCGCTGCTCGCGCGCCGAGGCCAGCAGCGAGACGTAGTAGCCCTTCGAGAGGTAGCGCAACGAGCGGCACAGGTTGACGACCGTGGCCCGCGGTCGGGCCCAGCGCGCGCCGCCGGTCAGGAACTCGTTGGCCGTGACCACCGCCCCCGCGGCCCCCGGGGAGAGAGCGTCGGCGTCGGCCTTGTTCGTGACCACCACGATCTGCTGCAGCGCGCTCGGGTCACGGTCGCTCACGGGGTCTTCCTCGCGGCCCGGCGCCGCGGGCCCCCGGGCCAGAGCTCGAGCAGCACGGCGTCGTAGGTGCTGTCGCCCAGCAGGATGGCGTTCACCAGGCGCTGGGCCGGCACCGCGTAGCGGCCGGTGGCGCGCAGCGGGAGGTCCCGGTGGGGATCGCGCACGATGAAGGTGGCTCCGTCCTTGGCGTAGCCGGCCACCACCACGAAGTGGCCCACGGGCTCGCCGCGGATGTCGTCGTCTTCGTTGTCGTCGGGGCGTTCGCGCACGTGCTGGTAGAGGTGCGTGGCCGAGAGGCCCGTGAGGATCGGGTGGCCGCGGTCGATCAGGCGCATGAGCAGCGCGGGCGTCAGGTCGATGCCGAAGACCGCCTCGCCGCCCTCGCGCAGGAAGTCGTCGTAGGCGTGGAGCGACTCGCGCAGCTTGGGCTCGCTCACGGCGCCGGCCCGCTCGCGCAGCTTGTTGCGCAGCGCGCCCGCGGCGAGCCGCGTCCAGGTGGGGTCGAAGACCCGCATGTTCCAGGAGTAGATGCGCGCGTGATAGCCGCGGCTCAGGGCGGCGACGCCCAGGTACACCGCCAGCGTGCCGCCGTCGGCGTTGCGCTGGACGGAGGCCGAGATGCGTCCGAAGGGCTCGGGGTCGCCGTAGTGGCGGTAGACCTGCATCAGGCAGGTGGGCCCGCAGGTGACGTCGTCGGGCTGGGCGAAGCGTGGCACGGCCAGCAGCCGGCGGCGTCGGTCGGGGGCCTTGCGCTTCGGGTGCGGCCGGTGGTGCATGGGCGAGCGGATGCTACCGCTTACCTCGCGCCCCCCGGCTAGAGTGGCGCGGGAAGCCGCCGGCGCGGCCGCCGTTCCCCTGAGCGACGTCTCCATGACCGACCGAGCGGTCCGAATGACACCCAACGACCGACCGCTGTGGCGCCGCAAGTCCTTGGCCGGGGCCCTCTTGCTGCTGGGGGGCTGGGGGGCGCTGGGGACCGGATGCGGGGGGGAGGAGGAGCCGGTCGGCCCGCCTCCGAGCGCCCGCTTCGGCGCCCCCTACGAGAGCGACGGCTCGCTCCCCGGCTTGCTCGCTGCCCCGGCGCCCCCCGGCCCCCGACCCCACCTGCTGATCGTGGTCCTGCCCGGCCTGCGCGCCGACCGCTGCGGCACGGCCGTGAAGGGCTCGACCGATGCGCTGACGCCCCACCTCGAGGCCCTGTGCGACACGGGCGACGCCTTCGGCCACGCGGTCACGCCCACGCCGGAGCCGGGCGGCGCGCTCGCCAGCCTGCTCACGGGTCTCGCGCCGGTGCGCCACCGGATCACGCACATGGACATCGTGCCGCGGCTGGCGCCGGGCTTCGTGACCCTGGGCGAGGTGCTCAAGGCGGCCGGTGGCTACGCCACGCGCGCCTTCGTGGCCGAGGAGCGGCTGGCGCGGGCGACGACGTTGTGGCAGGGCTTCGAGGTCGAGCCGAAGGTGGGGCTCGAGCAGGCTCCCGAGGCGCTGGGCCGCTGGATCAAGTCCCTCCCCGCGGGCACGCCGCGCGCGGCGGTGCTGGTGACGGAGACCCTCGGCCGGGGCTACGGCGCGCACCGCACGCCGGATGGCGACGCCCGCGAGGCCTACGAGACGCGCGTCCGCCAGGCCGATGCGCGGCTGGGCGCGCTGCTCGAGCGGCTGGCGGCCGAGCAGCTCGACGCGAACACGCTCGTGCTCGTCACCAGCACCAGCGGCACGGGCCTGGGCGAGCACGGTTTGTTCGGCGCCGGCGCCGACCTGCACGACGAGCAGATCCGCATCCCGCTGGTGTTCGGCGGCAGCGTGTTCCTGACGGGCGAGGGCGCCGTGCACAAGACGGCCAGTCTGGTGGACGTGCTGCCCACGATCCTGGACCTGCTCGGCTTGCCGCTCCCCGAGGGCGTGGACGGG
Source organism: Planctomycetia bacterium (assembly GCA_031413835.1). Taxonomy (GTDB): domain Bacteria; phylum Planctomycetota; class PLA2; order PLA2; family JAEUHO01; genus CAXQZU01. The sequence continues at coordinate 11,150 of JANOFW010000161.1, read as the reverse complement.
ATGGCGCTCCAGCGCGTGCTGCTGGGGGAGCTGCGCCGTGGCCCGGTCACGAGCGAGGAGCAGCAGGACGGCTCCAACACGGGCGATCCCGCGGCGAAGGCGGTGCTGGTCTCGGTGCGCTCGCCCTCCTGGAAGTACCTCGTGCGCTTCGACATCCGTGCCGGCACCGTGCTGGAAGAGGCCTACGACCTCGACGCCGACGCAGGCGAGACCAAGGGCCTGGCCCGCGACGGCTCGTTCGCAGGGCTCACCTTCGACGACGCCTTCTGCGAGATGGTCGAGCGCGTGCGCGACGGCCTGTGGGGCGCGGTCGAAGGCTCCAACCGCATCTCGGGCGAGATCTACAGCCAGGGCGCGCGCGTCGTCTCCGGTCGCCCCGTCCCGTGCGGGAAGTGAGCCGTAGGGAAACTGCTCAACTCTGAGCCTGGCTCGGTATTGCTGGCTCTGCTTGCTTGCGCGCGTTGGCGACGATCAGCGCGCAGCCCAGGCCCAGGAGCAGGCCGCCCGCCCACTCGAGGGCCGTGGGCACGTCGGCGAAGACCAGGAAGCCGACGAGCGCGGCGAAGAGGGGCTGCGTCTGGGCCACGAGGGCGGCACGCGAGAGCGTGAGCGTGTGCAGGGCGTGCATGTAGAGCAGGCGAGCGATCACCGGACCCAGCAGCGCGACGCCGGCGGCGGAGCCGAGCGCGACGTCGGCGGCGGAGTCGAGCCCGACGGAGGGCGGAACCAGGGGCCAGCCCCCCAGGACGGCCCAGGCGATGAACACGCTCCCCATCAGCGCGCTGCGCAGCAGCACGAAGGTGCCGGGATCCACCTGGCCCACCGAGCGCTTGGCGAAGAGCTCCGAGGCGCCGAAGCCCAGCGAGCCCAGGAGCACGAGCGCCACGCCCTCGGCGCGGTCGGTGGCCTCGCCCTCGGTGGACAGGCTCATCAGGATCAGGCCGCAGATCCCCAGCGATCCGCCCACGATCTCGATCCAGCGCAGCCGCTCGCGCAGCAGCAGCACGCCCAGGCCGATGGCGATCAGCACTTCCGCGCGGCTCACGAAGGCCGCGGTGGCGGCCTGCACGTGGGTCAGGCCCTCGTACCAGCCCCAGCAGCCCAGGCAGCCCAGCAGCGCGTGCACCACGAGCAGGCGAAAGCCCCGTGGCGTGAGCCGCCGGCCCGTGCGTGGCGGACGCACCAGCGTCAGCAGCCCCGAGAAGAGCGTCCCGAAGGCGAACAGCCAGGCGAGGAACACGGGCCGCGCCGCGGCCTCGACGCCCAGCTTGCCCACCACCGCGCCCGTGCCCGCGGCGGCAGCGCTGCACAGGGCCCAGCCGTAGGCCCTCAGCGGCGTCGCGGCGGAGGGCGTCGGCTCCATCGACCCAGCAGGACAGGACGGGGAAACTTGTCAACTTCGAGACGGGCTCGGTACTGCTTGGTTTTCGAGCGGGCGTTAGCGGCCGAGGCGCTCGCGCAACGCCTTGAGCTCCTCGAGCTGCGCAGGTGTCGGCCTCAGGTGCTGCGTGTTCGTGCCGGCCATGGACTCGCTCCAGAAGGTGTAGACCACGCGGCGGCCGCCGGGAACGCTGTGCTCCTTGCTGGTCTCCGGGTCGATCAGGAGGTCGAGCGCCTCCCGGATGGACGCAACCGGCTTGTCGCCCACAATCCACAGTCCGTAGCCCTTCTCAAGCCGTCCCATGCCGAGCTTCTCGGACTCCGCCCCGGGGTCCATGATCAAGACGTGTACGTAGTCGGGCACGTCGTAGGCGCGCCGCAACTCGTCGTCTACCTCGGCCAGCGTGAGCCCGAGCACCTGTGTCGTGGCCGGAGACCGCGACAGGCGGATCGGCTCGGCCACGAGGCGCAGGTCGAGCTCGTCCTGGGTTACGGTGATCTCACGCCGCGCCTTCGCATCCTGGGCGAAGGCCCGCGCGTACAGCACGGCCGAGCCTTGCGAGAGCCATTCCAGCCTCCAGCGGCCCTGCGCGTCCGTGCGCACGCCGCGGCGCAGGTCGTAGGCAGCTCCGTATTCGAGTGCCACGGGGACGTCCGGCAGGGGCGTGCCGCGCTCGTCCACCACCACCCCCGCGAGGGTGAAGCCGCGCGTCATCACGATGACGACGCGGTCGCGCTCACCGACAGGGATCGAGCGTGGGTCCAGCAGGATGGTCGCGAGGCCCTCGTGTCTCAGGACGATGTCGTGCATGGAGGAGGGCATGCGCTTCAGTGCACCCTCCGGCAGCCCTGCGGTTGGATCCTCGGCGATCGGCCCGATGTCGAACTGGCCCTGCGCGTCGAGGGGGATGGGAGTGTTGCCGAGCGCCATCGAGGCGCCCCTCTGCAGGGTGATCACGAGCGTGACGCGCGCCAGCGGCAGCGGCTTGCCCTGTGCGTCCACCACGACACCCTTGAGTCGGAAGGCACGGCGCACCCAGAGGACGATTCGATTGCGGGCCCCGGGCCCGGTGTCGAAGGGGGCCTCGGCCATGGCCTCCACGCGGTCCCAACGGAGCAGGTGCCAGCCCTCGTGCTGGACGTGGAACTCGCTCAGCGCCGGCCGTCGAGGATCCGTGACCTCGATCTCGAAGCCACCGTCCGTGCTCGAGCGGGCCTCGATCTCGTGGCGTACCATTTTCGAGCCCAGCTCGAGGGAGTGCCACACGCTCACCACACGGGCGTCGCGCACGAGCTGCTGTGTCGCGACATCTCGCACGACGCCCTCGATGAAGTAGGAGCCCGTAGTCGTGCTCCTGGGAGCAGGATCGGATGTGGGGTGCGGCTGCGGGGCGGGAGCGCCCAGCGGCAGGGGAAGCCCCTCGAGCACGAGGCCTTGCCCGGGCTCTTCGACGGGGCGCGCCGCCCGACCCGCTGCCTTGCCGAGACTGCTGTCCTCCGTCCGCGCGCCCAGGAGCAGCCAGGCACCCAGACCCAGCAGGAGGGCCAAGGCCATGCCTCCGAGCAACCAGCGGCGGCGCATGGAGACGGGGTGCCTGCGCATCCGGGCCATCTTGCCCGTGCGGCGGGGTCGTGGTCAACCGCGTCTCCGGTACCCTGGCCGCCCATGACCTCGCACCCCGAACGCGCGAAGGCCCTCGAGTCGCTGCTGACGGAGACGCGGACGTTTCCGCCGCCGGAGGCGTTCGCACGGGCGGCGCACGTGCGCGACCGCGCGCTGCATGCGGCGGCCTCGGAGGACTTGGGCTCGTTCTGGGCGGCGCAAGCGCGGCGGCTGGAGTGGAGCACGCCGTTCACGCAGGTGCTCAGCTGGGAGGAGCCCTTCGCGCGCTGGTTCGAGGACGGGCGCTTGAACGCCAGCGTCAACTGCCTCGACCGGCACGTGCGCGCGGGCAAGGGGGCCAAGCGGGCGATCGTCTGGGAGGGGGAGCCGGGGGACGAGCGCACGCTCAGCTACGCCGAGCTGCTGGCGGAGGTCTGCCGCTGCGCCAACGCGCTCAAGAGCCTGGGGGTGAAGCGCGGCGACCGGGTGACGCTCTACATGCCGCTGGTGCCCGAGCTGGCCGTCGCCGTGCTCGCCTGCGCGCGGATCGGCGCGGCGCATTCGGTGGTCTTCGGCGGCTTCTCGCCCGACGCGCTGCGCGAGCGCATCAACGACTCCGGGTCGGTCGTGGTCGTGACGGCGGATGGAGGCTGGCGGCGCGGGCAGGTGGTGGCGCTCAAGGCCAACGTGGACGCGGCGCTGGAGGGCGCGCCCAGCGTGCGCTCGGTCCTGGTGCTCAAGCGGGTGGGGGAGAAGGCCCCGGTCACGCTGCGCGCCTCGCGCGACTTCTGGTGGCACGAGGTCGTGCCCCCCCAGCCCCCCGAGTGCGTGCCCGAAGCCATGGCCAGCGAGGACCTGCTCTTCCTGCTCTACACCAGCGGCACCACGGGCAAGCCCAAGGGCATCGTGCACACCACGGGCGGCTACCTGACGGGCGTGAGCGCCACGATGCGCTGGGTATTCGACCTGAAGGACGAGGACGTCTTCTGGTGCACGGCCGACATCGGCTGGGTGACGGGGCACTCCTACGTCGTCTACGGCCCGCTGGCCAACGCGGCCACGGTCGTGATGTACGAGGGCGCGCCCGACTGGCCGGCGAAGGACCGCTTCTGGGACCTGATCGCGCGCCGCAAGGTGACGATCCTCTACACCGCGCCCACGGCGATCCGCACCTTCCTGCGCTGGGGCGATGCCTGGCCCAAGAAACACGACCTCTCCTCGCTGCGTCTCCTGGGCAGCGTGGGCGAGCCGATCAACCCCGAGGCCTGGATGTGGTACCGCGACGTGATCGGCGGCGGGCGCTGCCCCGTGGTGGACACCTGGTGGCAGACCGAGACGGGCGCGATCATGATCTCCCCGCTCCCCGGCCTCACGGTGACCGTGCCCGGCAGCGCCACGACCCCGCTCCCTGGCGTGGGCGCCGACGTGGTGGACGAGAGGGGCCAGAGCGTGCCGCCGGGCTCCGGCGGCTTCCTCGTGCTCACGCGGCCCTGGCCCAGCATGCTGCGCGGGATCCACGGCGATCCCGAACGCTACCGCCAGACCTACTGGGGCCGCTTCCCGGGCCTCTACTTCACCGGCGACGGCTGCAAGCGCGACCTCGCCGGCAACCTGTGGCTGCTGGGCCGCGTGGACGACATCATGCTCGTGGCGGGACACAACATCTCGACCACGGAGGTCGAGAGCGCGCTCGTGGCGCACCCCGCCGTGGCCGAGGCCGCGGTGGTGGGGCGCAGCCACGAGGTGAAGGGACAGGCCATCGCCTGCTTCGTCACGCTGCGCCAGGGGCAGCAGGGCTCGCCCGCGCTCGTCGAGACCCTGCGCGCGCACGTGGCCACGAAGCTCGGCGCGCTGGCCCGGCCCGAGGAGGTCCACTTCGCCGCCGAGCTGCCCAAGACGCGCTCGGGCAAGATCATGCGCCGCCTGCTGCGCGACATCGCCGAGGGTCGCGCCTTGGGCGACACCACGACCCTCGCCGATCCGGGCGTGGTACGCACCTTGCGCGACCAATACGAGGAAGACCCGTAGGGCCCGCCCTACCGGCTCCTTTCGCGTCGCGTGTAGGCGTAGGCGCTCGCCAGGAGCACGAGACCCAGCACCAGGGTCACGAGCACGCGTAGCTCGAGGGCGGCCGCGGCGAGGTCGTGGCCGCCGATCTTGACGATCACGCCGGCGAAGAGCAGCAGCGCGGCCATGCGCAGCTCGCGCGAGCGGCGCAGGAAGCCGAGCACCAGCAGCGCGGCGGCCGACAGCGTGGCGTAGACGCTCAGCAGCACCGGCCCCCAGGCCCCCTCGAGTCCGCGCGAGGCCAGGTGCACCTCGCGCCCGCCCGCCAGCAGGAACAGGCCCAGCGCCGCCGCGCCCAGCAGGTTGGCGTTCGCTTCGGACAGCAGCCTGGCGCGCATCAGGTGGCCGCGCGTGAAGAGTGCCAGGACAGCGACCAGGACCGCGCTCAGGGTGTGCGGGTCGAGCGGAGGAGGCCAGCCGGGCACCCGTTCGCTCGCCAGCCCGACTACGGTCCAGGCGAAGGCCAGCATGCCCAGCGTGCCGGAGGCGATCCCCGCTGCCCAGGGCCCGCGCCGCACGTGGGTGCTCGCGGCGACGAGGCCCAGCCAGAGACCCGCCCCGCCGAAGGCGGCCAGCCACCAAGCGGCATCCACTTGAGCCGGCATCGCGAAGACGTGGAAGATCGTGAGCGCCCCCAGGATGGTGCCGGCGCCGATGGTGGCGGCCGTGCGTCCCAGGAACACGAGCGCACAGGCAGGGACGAGGGCCAGTGGCAACAGCGCCAGCCCCGTGCCGGGCGCGAGTGCGCCGGCCCCCCCGTGCGCGATGCTCTCGGCCTCCACCGCCGCCGTGAGCCACGCGACGGCGGCCGCCAGCGTGGCGGCGAAGGCGCCGCTCCCCACGCGCCGGCGCAACAGCAGCACCACAGGCGCGAGCAGGGCCAACGCGAGCAGGTGAGCTGCGGGAAGGTCGAGGTGCTCGCCCCAGTAGATCCAGGCGCCCACGACCAGGCCGACGCCGCCCAGGAAGGCGAGTCCGCGCGTCAGGGCCGCGCGGGCGCGCCCGCAGGCGGATACGCCGAGAGCCAAGGCGAGCCCGAGCCACAGCGCGCCCGCGAGCAGCGTGTGTCCGGCGAGATCCGCGGCGCGCCCCCTGCCGTCCAGCTCGCTTACTGCCAGCGCCGTGAGCAACAGGCCGATCGCGACCACCCCAATGGCGCGCAGGGAGATCTCTGGGCCGCGCCTCCTCCAGGCAGCGAGCAGCTCGGGGGCGAGGAGCACGAGCGTGTAGAGGTGGAGGAGCTGCAGCCGCTGGGCGTACTCGGGCAAGGCCGCTTGGGCGAACCAGACCCAGCCCAGCACCAGCGCGCTGAAGAGCGCGCAGCGCCGCGTGGCGATCCAGCCCCAGCGGGCGTGGGTCCAGGCTGCCCAGGTGCTCACGACGGCGGCGAAGGCCAGCACCATCAGGTGCGGTTCGCGGGTCAGCTTCAGGAGGTACGGCGCCGCCATGGCGCCCAGCACCGAGACCCCGGCCAGGGCCTCGACCTTGAGGCGGCGCGCCAGCCAGGTGCCCAGCGCCGCGGCCGCGCTCAGGAGCAGGAGCCCCACCCAGGGGTCCACCAAGTGGTAGCGCAGCGACGCCGCCAAGCCCGCGACGTAGGCCACGGCCACCGCGCCGCCCTGCAGCAGGCTCACGAAGCGTTGCGACCCGCGCCTGCGCAGCAGGTGGCCTACGCCCAGCAGCGCGCCCGCCAGGGCGTAGAGCGAGGCCACCTTGCCGATGTCGGGCACGTGACGGTAGGCCAGCTGCGCGAAGTAGGCGGCGGCCAGCACCACGGCGCCGATGCCGACGCGCGCGAGCAGCACGCCGCCCAGCCAGCTCTCGAAGTCGCCGCGCGCTCCCGCGTCGACGCGGACGGCGGCCTGCCGCGTCAGCCGGCTGGTCGCGAGCGGCCGCGGGCGGGGCGCGGGGGGCGTCGGCCACGGCGCACCCGCGGGCTCGAGCGTCGGGGCGAGGCCGGCGAGCGGCACGGGCTCGAGCAGCTGGGAGGCCTGCGGTACGGCGAGCTCGAGGGCCCGCACGCGGCGTTCGAGCTCGTTCAAGCGGCTGTGGACGGGGTCCATGGGTTGCTCCGGGTGCAAGGGGCGCTCCAGATAGCAGTTGCTAACAAGCGCAGGTTAGCGGATGCTAAGGGGATGCGCAAGTCCCCTTCTGCCCCGCCCCCCCCGGCCCCCCAGCGTCGTCCGACGGACGCCGCCCGTCGCATGCCCCCTTCCGAGCGCCGCGAGGCGCTGCTCCAGGCCGCGCTGCCGGTGTTCGCGCGGCTGGGCTGGGCGGGGGCGGGCACCCGCGAGCTGAGCCGCGCGGCGGGGGTCAGCGAGCCGATCCTCTACCGGCACTTTGCGGACAAAGAGGGGCTGTTCCTGGCCGTGCTGGAGCGAGCCGAGGGGCGGGTGGCGGAGGTGCTCCGGCGTCGGGTGGAGGGGGTCCGGGGGGCGGCGCGCCTCCTGGCGCTCGCCGACGGGCTCGACGAGATCCTGGAAGAGCGCCTCTCTGAGCTGCAGGTGCTGGCCGCCGCCGGGACCGTCGCGGGCATCCCGGAGGTCACCACGGCGGCCCGCCGGCACCTCGCCGCCCTGGGCGACCTGCTGGGCGAGCTGCTCAAGGGCGCGGGACTGCGCCGGGGCGTGGACCCGGCGGTGGCGGGGGGGCTGCTGCTGGAGCTGGGCCTGGGAGCGGCGGTCCTCGTGCCCTTGGGCGTGCCGCTGCTGGCGCGCGAGCGCTTCCGGGCGCCGGCCTTGAGGCTCGTGGCGCGCGCCTTCACGGCCTGACGGCCCGGCCATCTCACAGGTAGGGTGAGGGGCGTCGGGTCCCTGGTTGGAGCAGAGCATGCGCGTTGCCATCACCGGCGCCACGGGCTTCATCGGCTCGCGGCTGGTCCCCTACCTCGTGGCGCGGGGCCACGTACCGGTGCTGCTCACGCGCTCCCAGCCCGCGGCGGGCCGCGTACCGACGGGCGCCGAGGCGCGCGTGGTGGACTACGCCGACGTGGCCGGTCTGGCCAAGGCCCTGGAGGGCTGCGAGGGCGTGGTGAACCTGGCCGGGGCTGGCGTCTTCGCCAAGCGCTGGAGGAAGGCCTACAAGCGCGAGATCCTCGGCAGCCGCGTGCTCGTCACGCGCGCGCTCGTGGACGCCATGGGCAAGCTCAAGACGCCTCCCTCGGTGTTCCTCTCCGGCAGCGCCGTGGGGCACTACGGTCCGCGCACCCCGGGCGAAGCGGTGGACGAGTCCACAACGCGCATGTCGGAGCACGCGCCGGGCGACTTCCTCGCCAGCGTCTGCTTCGACTGGGAGCGCGCGGCGGTGGCGGCCGAACTGCTCGGGATCCGCACGGCCTTCCTGCGCACCGGCGTGGTGCTGGGCCAGGGCGGCGGCGCGCTCGCCAAGATGGCGCTGCCGTTCAAACTCTTCGCGGGCGGCCCCATCGCCGGCGGCAGGCAGGACGTCTCCTGGATCCACATCGACGACGTCTGCGGCTTGATCGTCTTCGCGCTCGAGCGCCCCGAGGTGCGCGCGGCGTTCAACCTCACGGCGCCCAACCCGGTGACCAACAGGGAGCTCGCCCAGGCCCTGGGCCGCGCGCTCGGACGTCCGTCCTTCCTGCCCACGCCCGGCTTCGGCCTCTCGCTCGCCCTGGGCCAGGTGGCCTCGATGCTCACCACGGGCCAGCGCGTGCTGCCCAAGAAGGCGCTCGACCTCGGCTACCGCTTCCGCTTCCCGACCCTCGATCTGGCGCTCGCCGACCTCATCCCCGCAAAGGCCGCGGGGGCGGCGTAGGCTCCTGCCAGCGGCGCAGCAGCATCCAGCCCACGAGGGCCAGGAGCGCGCAGGCGACGGCGTAGGGCCACCAGGGTTCGGCGCGCAGCCGCAGGATGTGGCGCCGGTAGAACCACAGCACCCAGACGTTGGCGGCCAGGAAGAGCAGGATCCGGCCACCCGCGCGGCCGCTCTCAGGGCGCAGCGCCTCGATCTCGGCCGGCTCGACGAGCCCTTGGGCCTGGCGGGCGAGCGCCTGCGCCTCGACGGCGCGGATGCGCGCCGTGTTGGCGATCACCGTCTCGCGGCCCCAGAGGAGCGCCAGCACGTTGAGCGGGAAGACGGCGAGCGCCACCCCGACGTGCACCAGCATGCCCAGGAAGCCGTCGCCCGCCTGACCCCCCAGGATGGCGGCGGCCACGGTCACGAGCATGGCGGCCACGACGGTGGGGAAGGCGCGGCCTCTGATCCAGGCCGTGCGCAGGGCCTTGGTGTCCTCGATGCCCGCCGTCGGGCCGGTCTGCTGGATCCACTTCATGCTGCCGATGAAGTGCGTGATCAGGATCGAGTGCACCAGGCAGCAGAAAACGGCCGCGAACAGGCCCAGCACCTTGTGGACGTGGGGATCGACCGGGCCGCCCTCGCCCGTGAGCGCGCCGAGCACGGCCGTCACGGCCAGGACCACGAGGTTCCAGGCGGCCAGTCCCGAGTAGAGCCCGCGCATGGCCCAGCGGGCCGCTGCGGCTACTTGGGCTCGACGGGAGCCGGCTCAGGAGCCGGGGCGGGCGCGGGCACCGGGTCCGACGCGGACGGGGTCGTGGGCTTGGCGTCGCTGACGGCGCCGTCCTTGTCCGTCTTCAGGTCGAAGGCCTTGAGGGTCAGGCCCGCCTCGGGCTTGAACACCACGACCTGCTTCGAAGCCTTGCTGTCGAGCATGGTGGCGAAGCTCTGCTTCCAGGTCACGCTCGTGCCGGCCTCGTCCTTGGTGCCGTTGGTCTCGACGATCGATCCGGGGATGGAGATCGAGAAGCCCATCTCGAGCTCGCCCATCATGGGCTCGAGCATGCCCTTGATCATCTCGGCCTGGGCCGCTTCCTCCTCGCCGCCGCCGTCCATGCCCGGCATGTCCATGCTGCGCGTCAGGCGCCAGCGGCCCTCGCCGGCGTCCTCGAGCTTGATGTTGTGGCCCATGTCGAGGCCGGCGCGGAAGAAGACCTCGAGCGAGGCGAACTTCAGCTTGGCCTCGAAGCCCTTCTGCTTCTTCTCGGGATCGTCGATGGCCGTGGCCGAGATGAGCTCGATGCCCTTCTTGCCCTCGAGCTGCTTCTTCATCTCATCGAGGTTCGTCTTCTCCTCGATGTCCTTCTTCATCTCGTCGCCGCCCTCACCCCCCTCGCCGCCCATCATCGGGCCGAACATGTCCATGATCTCCTGCACCTTGGCCATATCCATGACCATCTTGATCTGGGCCGTGCCGCTGCCGTCCTTGGAGACGACGAGGGACTGGTTCATCTTCATGCAGCCGGGCAGCAGCGCGAGCGAGGCCGCGATCGCGACGGTCGCCACGCACGAGACGAGGGTCGAACGGGTCATGGGGAGCTCCTGGAGCCGGGAGGGCTCGAAGCGGGGATCTTCACCGGGGGGCAGGGGGGCGCAAGCAGGGGGGGCCGGGGGGCCGGGGGGCGCGCGCCTCTAACGCGCGAACCGACCCCGCAGCTCCTCCGCCCGTGCCTTGCTCAGCACCTCGAGCGCCTCGGCGGCCTTGATCAGGTCGAGCGCCTCGTCCACCGCCGGCTCGGCCCCTCCGGCGGTCTCGCGCACGCGCTCCCAGGTGGCGCGCAGCTCGTCGCGTGGGATCAGGCCGGCGCGGAACAGCTCCTCCGCCAGCAGCAGCCGCGTGCGGTGGCGGGCGGGCTGACCCAGCCGCGGCAGGATGGCGTGCTGCGGCTCCGCGCGGCGCAGCTTGAGGGCGTACCAGCCGCCGGCGAACGAGCTCGGCGGCGCGTCGCGCAGCGGCACGATGGCCTCCACCAGGGCGAAGCCCGCCCGGTGGCACTCGGCGATCACGCGGTCGGAGCCGCCGTTGGGATCGCGGATCACCAGCCGGCCGTCCTGCTTGAGCGCCGCGCGGATGCCCGCCAGGAAGCCCACCAGCGCGCCGCGGTCCACGTTGTCGATGACGTCGTTGAGCAGCACGGCGTCGTAGCCGTCGGCCGTCAGGCGCGGGTCGTCCGGGAGCGAATGCAACACCTCGACGTGGGTCCAGCCCTCCTTGGCGACGCGCTCGCGCACGCCCTCCAGCACGCGTGCATCGATGTCCACCGCCGTGACCTTGCCGCGCGGG
>JANOFW010000160.1:0-12212 GCA_031413835.1 Planctomycetia bacterium | reverse complement strand
GTTCGTCCTCCACCTGAGCGACGGGAGTCTCGAGCAGGTCACGAGCACGCCGGCCATCGAGACTCGGCCCCGGTGGTCACCCGCGGACGACCGCATCGCGTTCCTCCGGGCTACTGATCCCGCGACCACCATCGGCAGCCTCCTCACGATCGACTACGTGACCCGTACCACGAAGACGATCGTCGCCGGGGGCTCCCAGCAGTACGCCTTCGCCTCTCCGTCCAATGGCCTCTGCTGGTCGCCGGGCTCGACGAACCTTCTGACGCTCGTCGGCGGCCGGAACAAGCCCCTGGACCTGTATCAGTTTCCCGCCGCGGGCGGCAGTGGGGTGAACGTGACCAGCGGGATCAACCTCTTTCCGCTTGCGCCCTGCTGGGGCTGGTGAGCTGGAGGTCGGTCCAACCGGGATCCGGCGCCGGCGAGGTCATCCCGCCGGCGCGTTCCCGGTTCGCGGGTTGATCCGGTTCCCTCCGCTGCCGTGGTCGAGTTCGACCCCTGGCCGGGGACGTAGCCGACATCCCGCGGCGCACGCGCGCTAGCGCGCGAGGTGCTTGGCGATGCGTTCCGCGGCGGCGCGGGTGTCGTCGAGGGAGGGGACGAGCGCGAAGCGCACGTGGCCGGCGCCGGGGTTGGTGCCGTCGGCGACCGGGTCGGAGAGCCACTCGCCGGGCGTGGCGACGACGGCGATCTCGGGCGCCAGGAGCCGGCCGGCGAAGTCGATGCCGGAGAGGCCCTGGGGCGCCCGCTGCCAGACGTAGAGCGTCGAGGCGGGGGGCGCCACGTCGAGGCCGGCGCGCTTCAGGCCCGCGCAGAGGATGTCGCGCTTCTGGCGGTACTCCTCGCGGAAGGCCGTGACGTGCGCCTCGTCGGAGAGCGCCGCCGAGGCGGCGTCCTGGATGAAGGTCGCGGTGCCCGAGTCGATGTTGGTCTTCACCTTGCGGAAGAGCGCCACGAGCCGGGCGTCGCCGCAGACCCAGCCCACGCGCCAGCCGGTCATCGCGCTGCGCTTGGACAAGGAGAAGAAGGCCAGGCAGCCCTCCTTCTGGACCTCGAGGGAAGAGGGCGGCGCGCTGGGGGTGAACCAGATCTCGGAGTAGGCCTCGTCGCTGAGCACCACCCAGCCGTAGCGCCGCGCGTGGGCGAAGAGCTTCTCGTAGAAGGAGCGCTCGGCGACGGCCCCGGTGGGGGAGTTGGGGTAGCAGACCCAGATGGCCTTGGCGCGCCGAGCGACGTCTTCGGGGATCGCGTCGAGGTCGGGCAGGAAGCCGCTCTCGCGTTTCAAGGGATAGAACCAGGGCGTGCCCTCGGCGAAGAGGGTCCCGCGCTTGTAGGGCGGGTAGCCCGGCGAGGGCATGAGCACGACGTCGCCGGGGTCCACGAGCCCTTCGTGGACGTGGAAGACCGCTTCCTTGCTGCCGATCGTGGCGCAGACCTCGGTCGTCGGGTCGAGGCTCACGCCGAAGCGGCGCTTCATCCAGGCGGCCACCGCGCGCCGGTAGCTGATGTCGCCCTCGTAGGCGGGGTAGCCCGAGCAGGCGCGCTCGTCCACCGCGGTCTTCAAGCGCTCGCGCACCAGGGTCGGCGTGGGCACGGTCGGATCGCCCACGCCGAAGTCGGTGGGCTTGATGCCCTGGGCCTCCAGCGCCGCCACGCGCTTCTGCACCTCGTCGAAGGCGTAGCCGGAGAGCTTCTGGAGCCGCTGGGCGGGGGCGAAGGGGCGCGGGACGGGCGTGCTCATGGCGGCGGAGTATGGCGAGCGCAGGCGCCCTGTCCCGCTTTGACGCCCGGGTTGCCGCCCCCCGGCCCCCCGAAGCACCCTCAGGAGCCGCGTGCGCCGGTAGGATCCGGAGGCCGTCACCTCTGGAGCCCTCGTGCCGCCGACCCTCCGTCCGGCCCTGCGTCTGCTGGCTGCTGTGAGCCTCGTGCTGGCGTCGTTGGCGGCCTTGGGCCCCGGCTGGGCCGACGACACCCCCGCGCCCGACGCAGAGGAGCGGGCCGAGCGCATCGCTCTGCAGGTGGAGAAGGGCTGGAAGGCCTTCCAGACCGGCAACCACGAGGAGGCCCTGGCGCGCATGAAGCGCCTGGCCGAGATCGACCCGGAGCACACCCTCCCTCCCTACCTCGGGGCGCGCGTGCACGAGCGCCTCGGCCAGTACGCCGAGGCCCTGGCGCTGGTGGAGCCGGCCCACGAGCGCCGGCCCGACGACCGGCCGCTCGAGGCGCTACGTTTCGACCTGCTGCTCGACACGGGTCGCGTCTCGGACGCCGAGCACCTGGCGCGGCGTGCGCTCGCGGAGCGCGCCGACGACCTCGTGGCGCGTACGGTGCTGGGCACGGCGTTGGAGGAACGCGGGCGGCGCGCGGAGGCGCTCGAGGCCTACGACGCCGTGCTGGCCGTCTACGCCAAGAGCGAGCCGCGCACGGAGGAGCTGCCCTACGTGTCGCGCGCGGCGATCCGCGCGACCTGGCTCTCGCCCAACCCGGCCGACGACATGCTGCCCCAGGCCCTGGACCTGCTGGCCAAGCGCATCAAGGCCGAGCCGGCCAACCACGACCTGCTGCTGCAGTACGCCAACGTCTGGGCGGAGGACCGCGGCCCCAAGGGGCAGTCCACCGCGAACAAGTACTTCCGCCAGGCTCTCAAGGAGAACGAGGAGCTGGCCGAGGCGCGCCTGGGCGTGGCTCGCGTGGCGCTGGTCTTCTACCAGCAGGACCAGGCCGTCAAGCAGCTCGAGCGCGCCTTGGCCACCAACTCGCGGCTGGTGCCCGCGCTCACGCTGCTGGCGCAGGTGCACATCGGCAACGGCGACTACGAGAAGGCCGACGACCTGCTGGCGCGCGCGCTGGCGGTGAACCCCGGCTCGAAGGAGGCACGCGCGGTGAAGGCGGCGCGCCTCTACATCGCCGGCAAGCAGCCCGAGTTCGACGCGCTGGCGGCGCAGGTCCTGGCCGACGACCCGACCTACGGCCGCCTGTGGCTGATCGTCTCGGACCTGGTGGGCGAGCGCCAGCGGCGCTACGACCGGGCGGCCGAGCTGGCCCAGAAGGCCCTGACGGTGGACCCTTCCGACGCCCTGGCCTACGTCACGCTGGGCGAGGCCTTGATGAACCTGGGTCGCACCGAGGAGGCGCGGTTGGCCTTCGAGACCGGCGTGGAGAAGGGCAAGCGCTACAGCGACGTGAAGCGCGACAACTGGCTCGAGGCCCTGAGCGCGATGAAGACCTTCACGCTCGTCGAGACGCCCCGCTTGCGCGTGCGCATGGCGCCCAGCGAGGCCAAGATCTTCGAGCCCTACCTGCTGCCGCTGCTCGAGGAGGCCTGGGCCACGCTGCCGAAGAAGTACGGGCTCACCCTCGAGCCGCTGGTGCACGTGGACGCCTTCCACCGGGCCGACGACTTCTCCGTGCGCAGCATCGGCGTGCCGGGACTGCCGGCGCTGGGCGTGTGCTTCGGCAAGGTGATCACCCTGCTCGGCCCCACCTCGCGCCCCATGGGCTCGTTCTCGTGGTCGCGCACGGCCTGGCACGAGTTCGCCCACGTCGTGACGCTGGGGGTCTCCGAGGGCCAGGTCCCCCGCTGGCTGACCGAGGGGCTATCGGTCTACGAGGAGCAGGCGCGGCGTCCCCGCTGGGGCCGCGACATGGACAAGGAGCTGTTCGACCGCTGGCGCAACGGACGGCTGCTCAAGATGGAGCGCATCAACGCCGCGTTCCGCGGGCCGGACATCCTCTTCGCCTACTACCAGGGCGGCCTGATCGCCGAGCATCTGACCGAGACGCGCGGCTTCGAGGTCATCCCGCAGATGCTGCGGCGCTTCGCCGATGACAAGAGCACCGCGGAGGTCTTCCGCGACGTGCTCAAGATCGACCTCAAGGACTACGACGCGGCCTTCGCCGAGTTCGTCGCGCGCAAGGTGGGCGGCTACAAGATGGTCCCGCTGTGGGACGATCAGACCCTCACCGAGCTCAGCGCGCGCGTGAAGTCCGAGCCTAAGGACGCGACGGCCTGGGCGCGCCTGGGCTGGGCCCAGCTGCAGCGCGGCGTGGAGGTGGACGCGGGCGGGTCGCTGGCCAAGGCCCTGGCGCTCGAGCCCGACCAACACGAGGTGGTGCTGCTCGAGGGGCGCCTCGCCCAGCGCAACAAGCGCGTGGATCTGGCCGAGGCGCACTACCGGCGCCTGTTCAAGCTGGGCGGCGACGAGCTGGGCGCGCGCCTCTTCCTGGCGCAGCGGGCGCTCGAGCGCGGCCAGAACACGGCCGAGGCCATCGAGCACCTCGAGGCGGCCAAGGCCTGCTTCCCGCGCTACCTGGCGAAGGACAGCCCCTACCTGCAGCTCGCCAAGCTCTACCGCGGCGAGAACAAGATGGACGCGGCCATGGCGGAGCTCGAGGCCTTCGCGGCCGTGGCCGCCGAGGACGTGGGCGTGCGCCAGGAGCTGCTCGCCTGGTACAAGGGCCGCAAGGACACGGCCGCCATCGTGCGTGTGTGCGAGGAGCTGATGGACGTCAGCCCCTTCGGCGCCGAACGCGGCAAGCCGCCGAACCTCAGCTTGCATCGCGACTACGCCGAGGCCCTGCTGACCCTGGGGCGCAAGGAGGAGGCGCTGCGCGAGCGCCGCGTGCAGGTCGAGATCGTGGGCCTCTTGCCGGAGGAGGCCCGCATCGAGGCCGGGGAGGCCGACGATCGCCTCGCCCTGGGGCGCCTGCTCCTCGAGCTTCTGCGCCCGGAGGAGGCCCTGGCGCAGTCTGCGGCCATCCTGCGCCTCGTGCCCGGGCACGTCGGCGCGCGCGTGCTACAACAGGAGGCGTCGGACGCGATCGGTCGTTAGCCCGGCGTGACCCCGCGGAGGCGGCAGGCCTCCCGCAGGGTCCGCGGGGGCGGCGCGCATGTCCGCAGCGAGGGTGGCGGGTGGGCGACCAACGGCAAGCAGCGTCGGACACGACCGTCAGCGCTGGGCCCTCGGTGGGCGCCCTCGAGGCGAGCGGCGTCCGCGCGCCGAGGGACTGGGCGCGCGAGGTCGAGATCGGCCTCAAGAGCGAGCTGACCCACGACCTCGGGCGCAGCCGCTACCGCCTCTGGTTCCGGGACGTCGAGGTGGTGGCGCTCGACGGCGACACCCTGACGCTCGCCGTGCCCACCGAGGTGCACCGTTCGTGGATCGAGTACACCTTCGGCGCCGAAGTGCGTCGCGCCTTGGAGCGCGTGCTGGGCCGTGGGGTCAGCATCGTGCTGCGCGTGGGCGAGGCCCAGGGGGCCAAGCGTGCCTTGCGCGAGCGCCTGCCGCAGCGGCCCGACGTCTGGGAGCAGCGCCTCAAGCAGGAGCGCCGCGTCCCGACCCTCGCGGGCTTCTGCGCGCGGCGCCCGGACCGCTGGGCCGTGACGCTGCTCGAGCAGCTGGTCCACGGCGGCGGCCCGAGCGCGGGCCCCACCATCTATCTCTACGGCGAGAGCGGCTGCGGCAAGACGCACCTGCTCGAGGCCCTGGCGGCCGCCGTGCAGGCGCACGCCCCGGGGGAGTGTCTCTACCTCACGGCCAAGCGCTTCACCGCCCAGGTGGCGGCGGCGCTGCGCAGCGACACGCCCACCGCGCTGCGGACGCTGCACGCCGACCTGGCCGGACGGCGGCTGCTGCTCATCGACGGCGTGGAGGCCTTCGAGGGGCGCAAGGCCACCCAGGCCGAGCTCGTGCGCGTGCTCGATCGCGCGGCGCTGGGCGGCCCGCGGCTGGTGCTGGCCGGCCAGCGCCATCCCAGCCTGATGGACGACCTCGCGCCCACCCTGGCCTCGCGCCTGGTGGGGGGGCCGGTGCTGCGTCTGGCCGTGCCCGACCGCGAGCTGCTGGGGGAGATCCTCAGCACCCGGGGCGCCGCCTGCGGCCTGCCCGTGCCCCCCGAGGTCGTGGAGGGCATCCTCGAGCGCAGTGCCGCTTCGCAGGCGGCCGTGCTGTGGCTCGACCGCTGGGCCGTCGCCAGCCGCGACCTGGGCCGGCCGCTCGAGCCCGCGTGGCTGTCCGAGATCGCGCCCCCGGCCAGCACGAGCGCCGGGGACGACGTGGTCCGGCGCGCCAAGCGCCGGGTGGCGGAGCACTTCGGGGTGGACGGCCACCTGCTCGAGCACGCCACCAAGGCGCGCTCGGCAGCCCTGCCGCGCGCCGCCGCGGTCTATCTCGTGTGGCGCGCCACGGCCATGTCGCTCACCCGGCTCGCTCGCTCCTTCGGCTTCCGCAGCCACAGCAGCGTGAGCCGCGCCTTGGCGGGCATCAAGCGGCGGCGTGCCACCGATGCCGCGCTCGAGCAGACGCTCGACGGGCTGCTGGCGTCGCTCTAGGACCGCGCGTGGCGTCGTCCCCCGCGGCCCCCGCCCCTCGACGAGCGTCCGCCGGTCGCTTCTTCGTGCTCGAGGGGCTGGACGGCTGCGGCAAGTCCACGCAGGCACGGCGGCTCGTGGAGCGCCTGCGCGCGCTGGGGCGCGAGGTCGTGCACACGCGCGAGCCGGGCGGCACGCCGGCGGGCGAGCGCATCCGGGCGGTGCTGCTCGATCCTGCGCTGGGCGAGGTGGATCCGCTCACCGAGGTGCTGCTCTACCAGGCGGCGCGCCGTCAGCTGGTGGCGCAGGTGATAGCCCCAGCGCTGGCGCGCGGCGCGCTCGTGGTCTGCGAGCGTTGGCACTACGCCACGCAGGCCTACCAGGGCGCGGCCGGCGGGGCCGCTGGGGAGGCCGTCCGCGCGAGCTCCGACCTGGCCACGGGCGGCCTCGAGCCGGACCGGGCCGTGCTGCTCGACCTGCCGGACGCCGCGGCGCAGGCGCGCATGGATCGGCCTCGCGACCGCATCGAGGCGCGTGGCGCCGACTACCGGGCCCGCGTGGCGGCGGGCTTCCGCGCCATCTTCGAGGCCGACCCGGGGCGGCTCAGGATCGTCTCCGCCCTGGGCACGCCGGAGGCGGTGGAGGCCCGCGTCTGGGAGGCGCTCCGTGACGCCCTCTAGCCCCGCCGCGCCGCGCCCCGCCCCGGAGCTGCACGACCTGTCGGCGCTGGGACTCCTGCGGGGGCCGCTCGAGCGGACCCTGGCCGTGGATCGCGTCTCCCCGGCCTACCTGCTGGAGGGGCCCGATCTGCTGCTGCTGCGCGCGGCAGCCACGGCGCTGGCCGCCGCTCTCCTCTGCCCGCAGGGCCGGCTGGGTTGCGCCTGCGTGTCCTGCGAGCGGGCGCGCGCGGGCTCGCACCGCGACCTCACGCGGCTCACGCGCGACAAGCCCACCGTCATCTCGGTGGCGGCGCTCGAGCCCGTGCTGGCGCAGGCCCACCGCAGGCCGGCCGACGGACCACGGCAGGTCTTCGTGGTGGAGCCCGCCGACGCGCTCGAGCCCGAAGGCGTCGCCCGCTACTTGAAGACGCTCGAGGAGCCGCCCCCGACCACGGTCTTCCTGCTGCTCACGACGAAGCCCGAGCGCCTGCCCGACACCGTGCGCAGCCGCTGCCGCCGGCTGGCCTTCCCGCCGCTGCCGCTCGCGGAGGTCGCTACGCGCCTCTGTGCACGCGGGATCGCTGACGCCGACGCGAGCACGTTGGCGCGGCTCGCGGGCGGTTCGCTCGAGCGCGCCCTGCGGCTGGCAGGAGCGGAGATCCCCGCGCGCGTCGCGGAGCTGTGGGCCGGCGCACGCGCCGGCGCACCCGAGGCCGCGCGCACGGTCGAGCGCGTCCTGGCCGCGCTCGAGGTGGCCGCCGCGGAGCGCGCCGAGACGCTCGACGCCGAGTCGGCGCTCGAGGCGCGCGGCGTGGACCGCAAGCGTGAGGCGTTGCGCTCGGTGCTGCAGGACCTGCTGCATGCGCTCGCGGTGGAGGCGCGCGAGGCGGCGGCAGGGCGCGAGGGCTTCGGGCGAGGCGGCCTCGGCGCGCGCGCGGGCGTGGATCTGCTCGAGCGCGTGGGCCGGCTCTCCGCGGCCGTCGCCTCCAACGTCACGCCTTCCGTGGTGCTGCACGAGGCCTTCGCCGCGCTGCGCGCCGCGGCCCTCGGCGGCTGAGCCGGCGCGTCAGCAGGCTGTTCGGCATCGAGGAAGGCCGCTGTTCGGCTCCGCGCCTCGGGAGAGGAGGTGGCGCGTCGCACAGCCGATAGATGGGGGACGCCGATCGACACGTGGAGCGTGACGCGGCGGGTCATGGACGGTAGGTTCATGCCCCGCTGCGGCGCACCTCGCGACGCGGCGACGAGGATCCGGCGCACATGCTTCGACAGGGTTGCTCGAAAGAACAGGGTTGCTCGAAAGACAGGGCTGCGTGAGCGAGAAGGACGAGCGCATCCTGGCGCTCGTGCGCAAGCACGAGCGACGCTTCACGGCCGAGGCCTACGCCTTCGTGTTCGAGGCCCTGGACTTCACCTTGCGGCGGCGCGGCGGGGTGCGGCGCCACATCAGCGGCCCGGAGATCATGGAGGGCGTGCGCCAGCTCGCGCTCGAGACCTTCGGGTTCCTCGCCCGCGACGTCTTGCGTCGCTGGGGCGTGCGCTCTACCGAGGACTTCGGTGAGATCGTCTTCCATCTCATCGCCGACGACCTGCTGCAGAAGACGGCCGACGACCGCAAGGAAGACTTCGTGGGTCTCTACGACTTCCAGGAGGCTTTCGACGTCTCCTTCGAGCAGGGCTTACACACGGTCGATCTCTGAGCGAGCTCTCGCACGTCGCGCTGGGCTGCGGGCGCTCGGGCCACCGCGTCGTCCTGATGTAGAAAGACTACACGGCGTCCTCCGCGGCGGCCCTCCGCACCGCATCCAGCGCGCCGGTGCGTGAAGGCGGGCCTCCGCGGTGTCTGGGCGCGATCGGTGAGCAACCCTCTCTGTGACGGTCTTCCGACTCGGGACACGAGCGTCGCAGAAGAGTCGCGGCGGAGGAAGTCCGCGGTGGCTCAGCGGGTCCAGCCGGCGAGCAGCGCATGGCGTCCGGCGCGCTCGCCGTCGCGCCGGTGGCTGAAGAAGAGGGTCGCGTCCCGGTGGGTGCAGTAGTGCGAGCGCTCGATGGAGGAGGCCGGGACGCCGCAGGCCGTGAGCTGGCCCACGAGGAGGCCGCCCAGATCGACCTGCCAGCGGTCCTCGCGGCCGCGCGCGAGCGAGGCCCTGGCTGCGGGGCTGCTCGCGGCCAAGGCTGCGGCCACCTCGGGCCCGACTTCGTAGGCGGCCTGCGAGATGCCCGGGCCGATGGCGGCGCGCAGGTCGCCGGGAGCGCAGCCGTAGCGCTCGACGAGGGCGGCGACCGTGGCGGGCGCCACGCCGGCGGCGGTGCCGCGCCAGCCCGCGTGCACGAGCGCCAGGGCCCGGCGCCGCGGGTCCACCAGCAGCACGCCGGGGCAGTCGGCTCCCAGGATCCCGAGCAGCACGCCCGCTCGGTCGGTCATGACCGCGTCGGCCTCCCCCGGATCCTCGTCGGCCGTGCGCACCTCTACGACGCTCGCACCGTGCACCTGCCGCGGGCTCACCAGGGCGGGAAAGCCCAAGGCCCTCGCGGCGCGGCGCCGGTTCTCGGCCACGGCGACCGGCAGGTCCGCCGTGCGCCGGCCGAGGTTGAGCGAGGCGAAAGCTCCCGCGCTCACGCCCCCGGCGCGGGTGGTGATGGCGTGCGCCAGCCCGACCACGTCAGCAAGACCCGGGAAGGTGAGCATGTCCATCGCTGCGCGAGCCGCCGAGAGACGACCCGCTGGCGGCGCCTAGCCGCCGAGAAAGGCGAGGTCCGGCTCCGCCGCGAGGCTCTTGCCCAGCGTCTTGAAGAGGTCGACCAAGCCAGCTTGCAGCACGTGGTCGTCCACCACGTCGCCGACCAGCTCGCGGCGCAGGTCGTTGCCCACGTGCCGTCGCACGTGCAGCCGCAACAGCCAGCGCACGCCCTGGCTGTCCAGGCGCGTGTCCAGGGACTTGAAGAACTCCTGGAAGGCGGGGTAGGCCTCGGGATCCTTGCGGTCGGAGCGCGCCAGGCGCTCCATGGCTGCCGGATCCGCCGCGAAGAGCTGCTCGACGTAGACGCGCACCTTGTCGGTCTTCTCGAGCTGGCTCTGGGCCTGGAGCTCCCACAGGTCGAAGGTCTCGGCCTTGGGCTCGGCATCGGGAGCCAGCCCGCCCACGGGCACGACCTTGTCGTCCACGAGCTTTGTGTCGCGCTTGAGGTTGCGCCCCGTCCGGCAGGTAGTAGGCGCCCACGGTCACCTTCAGGCTGCCACCCGGATCCCAGCGCCCGTTGCGGTTGCCGTCGGTGAAGGGCTCGCCCGGATCGTAGCGGCCGTTGATGCAGCTTTCGGTGAAGCTCTCGCCCACGTCCCAGATGCCGTTGCCGTTGTCGTCCACGAACTTCTCGGGCCCGTCGTAGCGGCCGTTCTTGGGCACGCGCTGTCCGCGCGCGTTGACCTGATCCTGGTCCTCGAAGGGCTCGCCCGGGCGGCTGGCGAGGTCGAGCGGCACCTGCACCGTGCCCTTGCCGTAGGACATGGTGCCCACCAGTCGGGCGCGGCCGTGGACCTGCAGCGCGCCGGCCAGGATCTCGGCGGCGCTGGCGGTGAACTGGTTCATCAGCACGACCGTGGGCAGCTTGCGGCGCGCCTCGCCGGCGCCCGTGCTGCGGTGCTCGCGCTGCTGCCACACGCCCAGGCGGCCCTTCTCGCTCACCACGACGAGCCCCGCGGGCAGGAACTGCGAGGCGATGTCCACCGCGCTCTTGAGGAACCCGCCGCCGTTGTAGCGCAGGTCGAGCACCAGCCCCTCGACGCCCTCGGCGTCGAAGCGGTCGAGGATGGCCGCCACCTCGGCCGCAGTCTCCTCGCTGAAGGAGACGATCTGCAGGAAGCCGATCTTGCCGGGCAGCACGTCGTAGGCGGCGGTGGGCACCGTGATGCGCGCCCGGGTCAGGGCGAACTCCTTGGTCTCGGTCCAGCCGCGGCGGAAGATCGTGATCACGACCTTGCTGCCGGCGGGGCCCTTCAGGCGCCGCACGCACTCGTCCACGCTCAGGCCCTCGGTGCTCTTGCCGTCGATGGCGCTCACCACGTCGCCGCTGCGCAGGCCGGCGCGGTCGATGGGGCCGCCGAAGATCGGCCGGCTGATGGTGAATGCGTCGTTGTTGCGCGGGTCGTTCTGCACGTAGGCGCCCACGCCGCCGTAGCAGGGATCGAGGCTCTCGAGCAGGCGCGCGCTCTCCTCGGGCGTCAGGTAGCCGCTGTGCGGGTCGAGGGCCGAGCCGAGCCCCTGGGCGGCCGCGTCCTCGAGCTTGGCCGCCTGCACCTTCTCCGGGTCCACGTAGGCGCGCTGCAGGATGTCCCGGATCTCGTCGAGCAGCGGCCAACGACCCGCGGGGACGGGCTCCGCGCCGGGCGCGGGCTGGGCGGTCGTGGGCGTGCGCAGCGCCTGGTCCCGCTCCTGCTCCATGTGCAGGATGCGCAGCAGCAGCGCCGCGCTGCGTCCCCGCTCGCTGGGCTCGTCGCGCAGCTCGCTGAGCACGGCCTTGGCCTCGGAGGCCGCGCCGATCTCGCCCAGCGCCAGGGCCCCTTGGGCACGCAGGTCGAGATCGGTGCTGCGCAGGTACTGCAGCAACACCTGCTTGCCCTTGCCCTTGTTGGCGCGGTTGAGCTGCCAGAGCGAGCGGGCCATGGCCAGCTTCACCTCGGGCTCGAGCACGCTCTCGAGCTGGGCCTCGAGCCAGTCGGACTCCTCGAGCTCGCCCTCCTCGGCCACCAGCCGCAACCCCGCCACGCGCAGCGGCACGGCCGCCTGCTCGTTCTCGACCAGCCCACGCACGGCTTCCAAGGCACGAGTGTGGTCGTCGAGCACGACGAGCGTGCGGGCGATGGCGAGGGTGTGGGCTGGGTCGGCCGAGGCGAGGGCGTCACGCAGGGCCTTGAGACCGGCCTTGCCTGTGCCGGCCAGCTCGTCGGCGAGGCGCCAGACCTCACGAGGGTCGTCGGCCAGGTCCTTGGCCAGCAGGAGGGCGATCTGGCGGGCGGCGCCCGACTCCTCGATGTCGTCGGCCGCCTGGGCCGCCCGGAAGGGGAGGGGCAGGAGGCACAGGCCCAGCAAGAGGATGGGCAGGCAGAGGGGCAGGGAGCGCGTCATGGAGACCCTCGGCGAGGTGGTCTTGGATCGTACCCCTCGCGGGCGGCCTTGCTCGCCCTTTTGGGGTCCGGTGGGGTCGTGCCGCTAGCGGGCGACGAGGTCGCGTGACCACGAGGGCCCCGGCGG
>JANOFW010000159.1:0-4157 GCA_031413835.1 Planctomycetia bacterium | reverse complement strand
GCCGCGGAGGACGACATGCCTCTTCCTGCCACAGGGAGTCTTCCTACATGAGGACGACGCGGGGGCCCGAGCCGCGAGCCGCGCTTGCCGCGGCTCGCCGGCGCAGGCGGCAGCCCAGCGCTCCGACCGCCCGCTGGGACGTCAAATCAGGACAGCACCCGTCAGCGCAGCGCGAGCAGCACCAGGGCCGCGATGAGGGCCAGCGCCAGCAGGACGGCCCCGCCCACCTTGACCTTGCTCCAGGGGGCCTCGCCCACCACGCGACCCGTCGCGCCGTTCACCAGGAAGCGGTAGCTGCGCTCGCGCCAGCGGTAGGCGTTGATCCACACCGGCAGCAGCACGGGCTCGCTGGTCAGGTCGGTCACGAGCGCGTTGACGTGCACGTTGCGGCTGCGCCCGGGCACGAGCTGGGCGCAGCGCTCGCGCTCGAGGGCGTCGATCGAGGCGTGTGCGGCCGGACGCGCGCCGCGCCGGCTCACCCCCACGTCCTCGACCGCCACCTGGCCCACGTCCTCGCGCTGGTAGGGCACGGCGGTCTCGAGTCCGAAGGGCAAGAGGCCCGTCACCTCGGCCTCGGTGAGAACCCCGCTGGCCAGGACGAGCACGTCCTCGACCTGCCCTGGCGAGCGGCCGGCGACGGGGCACCAGTCGGCGCGCGCGAAAGAGGGGGTCTCGGAGGAGTCCGCGCACCAGCTGGTGTCGGTCTGGGCCGCGAAGACCCAGCAGGGGACGTAGGCGGCCTGGGTCGTCACGACCTGCGCTTCCAGCTTGAGCCGCCCGGGTCGCCAGAAGCCGCGCCGGATCCAGGCCGCGAAGGCCTCGTGGGCCTGCGTCTCGGTCCAGGTGTAGGGCACGCGGCGGGTGGGACGCACCCGGCCGGTGGTGCCCTGCTGCGGGGCGAGGTCGCCCGAGCCGCAGAAGGCGCAGCGCATGGCTCGGGCCGAGGCGTCGTAGGTCATCGAGGCGCCGCAGCCCCGGCAGTCGAAGCCCAGCAGACCCTGTTCGAGCGGCGGGGGAGCGGCTCCGGCGCTGACCTCGGGCTCGACCTCCCGCCCGCAGCTGGCGCAGAAGAGGTCCTCCGCGTCCACCATGTTGCGGCAAAGCGTGCAGCGCGGCGTGCCGTCCATCTCAGCGCCCCAGCCGGCCGGAGAGCCAGAGGAAGGCCAGCACGGCGAGCGCGACGACCAGCAGCACGGCGAGGGCGATGCGCGGACGGCTGCGCGGTCGCTCGCCCCACTGCGTGCCGGTCGCGCCGTTGAGCACGAAGCGGAAGAGCCGCTCCCGGTAGCGGAAGGCCAGGATCCAGATGGGCAGGTAGAGCAGGTCCTCCGTGGTGTCGCTGAAGGAGGTCTCGACCTCGAGATCGGTGTGCGTGTCTCCGGGGAGGAAGGCGGCCACGGCGCGTCGCTCGTCCTCGGCGAACACCCCGTCGCTCACGCGCGCGGCCTCCTCGCGGTCGAGCGAATACTCCTCTGCCAGCCAGCCCGCGAGGTACTGCGGCTGGTAGCGCAGCATCTCGGCCACCGGGAAGGGCTTGAGGGCGTCGGCGATCTCCTGGGGCAGGCCCTTGGAGCCCGAGACGAGGTAGTGCGCGTGGTACTGCTGGTAGTCGCCCTCGAGCGGATACCACTCCGTGTGCTGCACGCGCCGCGTGCGGGTCACGAGTTTGCCGTTGACCATGGTCGTGTAGGTCTGGGTCTCGTACCAGTGCTCGCCCACACGTGCGCTCCAGCGCGAGCGGCTGCGCGTGCTGAAGGACCAGAAGGGCAGGTAGACGCCTCGCGGCGCCTCCAGCCGCGCCTTGTGGCGCAGGTCGCCCGGGGCGAAGAGCCGGTTGCCCAGGAGCCAGGCCCCGAAGCGCTCGCGGGCCTCGGCCTCGGTGATCCCGAAGGGCAGCACGAACTCCGGGGTGAACCGCTCGGGCGCCAGCTCTCCCTGGGCCACGTAGGGCGTGTCGCAGAACGGGCAGGCCGTGGTGCGCTCGCCCTCGGGGAAGGCCACGCTGGCGCCGCACTGCGTGCAGGTCAGGCTGCGGCGCGGTGCGGGGGTCCGGACGGCCTCGGGGGCAAAGAGCTCCAGACCGCACTGCTCGCAGTAGGGCTGGCCGCGCCGCGCGCGGCGGCTGCAGCGGGCGCACGAGATCCAGCCGGCGAGGCCAGCAGGGTCGGCCATGGCGGCCGGGGCGTCCGGGGTCTCGGGCTCCATGGCAACAGCAAATCACGGCCCCGCGGCCGGCGCTACAAGGCCGTTGCGCACGGCCGCCGATTGCGCCGGACGCGCCCTGTCAGCGAGGAGCGCCCGGAGGGGCGCCGTCGCGCTCGGAGGCGTAGCGCAACGGCGGCTGGGGCTGGGCAGCCCAGGTGCGCACCTCTTCGGCCAGCAGCTCGACGGCCTTGTCGAGCTGGCGGTCGATGCCTTGGGGCTGCTCGGTGGGCGCCGGCCACAGCTCGACGTCGGGGGGGCAGCCGTTGCGCTCCATGTCGTCGCCGTTCGGGAGGAACCAGCCCCGGAAGGGCACCCGCATGGTGGCCACCCCGAGCAGCGAGGTCGAGCCTGTGCTGATGACGCCGCCCGCCGTGGCCACGCCGACGAGCCGGCCGCGTTTCAAGGTGCGGACGGCGTGGGCGAAGATCTCGGCGTTGCTGAAGGAGTCCTGGTCGATCAGCACGACGATCGGCTTGTGCCAGGCGGCGTAGACCAGGCGGTCCTGCGGGTAGCCGGGCGGGCCACCGCGGGCCACGGCCGTGGCGTGACGCGGCTGCGTGAGGCAGGTGAGCAGGTGGTCGGCCGTGAAGCCGCCGCCGTTGCCGCGCACGTCGATCACCAGCCCGTCCTTGCCATGGCCCACCTTGTAGAGCTCTTCCTCGAAGCGCTGAAAGGAGGGCATGGTCATGGCCCGCACGTGCAGGTAGCCCAGGCGACCTGCGCTCAGCGCTTCGACGTGGGCCCGGGCCGCGGCCAGGGACTCCTCGTAAAGGCCGGCCCGCACGGCGGCGAAAGTCGTGGGACGCAGCCGTACCTGGCGCTCCTTGCCGTCCAGGGCCAGGACCTTGAGCTCCACCTCGCGCTCGGGCTCGCCCGTGAGCAGCACGTCCACATCGCTGGAGTCGTCGAGGGTCAGGCCGTCGATGGCCAGCAGGCGCTCGCCGGGGGCCAGGCGCGTGGCTGCCTCGTGGGCCGGTGTGCCGCGCACGATGTCGCGCACGACCCGCCCAGGTCGGCCATCGGGAGGCAGGAGGCGCGCGCCCAGGTGGCCCGTGACCTCCTGCCAGCCGGGGGCCGACCAGACGCCGCCCGGAAGGCCGAACCCGAGGTGGCTGCCGTTGAGCTCGCCCAACAGCATGTCCATCAGGAGGTCGAGCTCGCCGGCGGTGCGGGTGGCGGCGGCCATGGGGGCGTACTTGAGGCGCAGGGCGTCCCAGTCGCGGTGGTTCAGGCGCGCGTCGTACCAAGTGTCGCGCAGCACCTGCCAGCCGCGCTCGAGGAGGACGCGCTGAAAGCTCCCCACGTCGAGGCGTCGCCTGGCGCGGAAGCCCAGCGCCGCCGTCTTGCCACCGGCGGCCGCGACCGACGTGGGCACGCCGTCGACCAGGCCGACGAGCTGGTCTCCCTCCTTGAGCCAGCGCGGCGAGGCGAGCGCCACCGTCGTGAGCACCTTGGGCGCGAGCTCGTCGGGAATCTCTACGCTGTGCAGGCCCGCCTGGCCCTTGATGCTGGCCTTGAAGGCCAGCTTCTTGCTGTCAGGCGACCAGAGCAGGTCGCTCTCCTGTACGTCGGCGATCTCGATGCGGCGGATGCGGTCGGTGAGCCCTTCGAAGTCGATCAAGACCTCGACGGCCTTCTCCTTGTCCTTCTCCTTCTTGGCCTCGGGGGCCTCCTCCTTGGGCTCCGCCTTGCCCGGCTCGGCAGGCGGCGGTTCGGACGGCGTTGGTTCCGGGGGCGGAGCGGCCGGGGTCGGCTCTACCGGCGGCTCGATGGTCGGCGAGGGCGGCGCCCCCCCTGCCGGCGCGGGGGGGGGGCTGGGAGCCTCCGGCTTGGGCTCCTTGGGCCCCACCTTCCCCGGCTCGGGCTTGGCCGGCTTGCGGCCCTTCATCTTCTCGACGGCCTTCTCGAGCTTGCGCTCGCGTGCATCCTTCTCGTCGTCCTCTCGACGCAGC
>JANOFW010000158.1:0-16326 GCA_031413835.1 Planctomycetia bacterium | reverse complement strand
GGCGCCTGTTCCCCCCGAGCTCTCATCACCCAGCGAGGTGCACTTGGGGTGAACGGCGTCCCTGTAGGGGGAGATGAAGCGCCCATGGGCTCCTCCCCGTCACGCTTGAATGGAAGCGGTGGCCCCGGCATCTGCTCTTGCATAAGACGATCCAGATAGCGCAGAACTTGTCGATCTTCCTCTGTGGCCGGCCCCCGCATTCTGACGGACTCTCTGACCGACTGCACCACACTCCACGGCCCCAAGAATCCAGGCTGGTCCAACGGTCTTCGCACCATCGCCACAGCGAACGCCAAGTCCTTCATGACGGGCGAATCCAGCCTCACCTCCCCCCGGCAGGTCGGGCAGTCGGTGCAGCCGGAACCGCAGTTGGAGCCGCTCATCGTCGTACCCTACGAGTACGGACGCCACTGCGGAGCGACCATCTCGATGGCAACCCCGGCCGCTGCCGTGGCAGCACTGATTGTGAAGCCGAAGCGGAGGATTTCCTTGAGGTTGCCCAGATCCAGCTGCTTGAGGCCACCGGTCGTGATGTTCGAGAAAGTCCCCATGTTCGTGAAGCTCGTTTCGTCGTGATTGCGGCCATCGACCGACAGGAGCAGGGTGGGCGAGCTGAAGACCTGCAAGATGTTGGCGCCGAACAGGGCGGCCAATCCGCCACGGGGGAACTCCGGGCTGTACAATGTGCCGCCATCGCCTTTGAAAACGTAAAACCACTGCATGCGACCTCCCTTGGGGTTGTGATCAGGGGAACAGTCCCCTGTACGTGGTGTCGATCTTCGAGTTTGGTCGCCGCTGCGACCGGTAGGTTACGGGGCAGAAGTGGGTCCGACTAGTAGCTCCGCCATTGGGGAGCGAATGCGTGGGCGTACACGGTGTGCTTGGCAGCGGTGTCGCCGACCGAGACCGTGAACCGGGCCTGGTCCTTCGGGGCAGAAGAGGCGAGGGTCATGACGCCAGCGTTCATCGTGCTGGGCTCCCACGGCCCCGACGGCGGGCCTCCTTGGGGACCGGGCAGGCGCGAGCGCGAGGCCCACGGGTAGGGTTGGTGGCCCGGCCGACCGGAGGGGCCGGAAGGGCTCCCTCGGCCCCGTCCCGGCGGATCGGCCTGTCCCGTTGCAACCAGGAGCATGGTCATGAGGGTCTCCAACTGCGGGCTCGACGGGGCCTGGCCACCCAGGCGCTTCACGGTGAACACGCGGCACTACCCCTCTATGATCCGGCCTGCCCAAAAAGGTAACGCGGGAATCGGATTTCCGGTGTCGCGCGCGGTAGATGGCCTGCTTGCTGGCCGCAACTGAGGTGTGGAACTGGGCTGCGAGGGCGGAGTGTGTCCAGCCAACATCGCGCAGGGCCTGCATCTGCTGCGGCACAGGAAGCCCTGGGGCGGGGGGCGTGACGGCCTCGGAGCGCTGGCGGAAGGCCGACGCGCGCCGCCCAGCCGCGTCAAGCCTGCGCTGAACTGCCTGGGGTGTGACGTGCTCCTCCTCGGCCAACAGCTCGAGCGAGCCCAGCTTCGCCATCAGAAGCGTGGCGCGCGCCTGTGCGGTGGTCAGGCACACCAGCGTCTGCTGATCGACGGCGGAGAGGAGAGAAGACTGAGGCTCGTTGGGCGGGCGCGCGGCCGGGACCTCGATCTCATCGACAGCCGCATGGGCGACCAACCCTCGCCCTTCGCGCTGCCGGAGCATCTCGTGGGTCACGTTCTTGACGTAGAGCCTCAAGCGTCCCCCACACCCCACCCCGACCCCGGCGCTGCCAGCAGCGCGACTCCTCTCCCAGAGCCGAACGGCGCACTCTTGGGAGACCTCCTCCGCCTCGATATCGGGCGCAAAGCAGCCTCCGAGGCGCCCCCTAGCCATCTCCGTGAGGCGACTCATCGTCGCCTGCCAGGGATCGGCCTGCAGCACGCTCGCTTCCACGCTCTAACCCGACGCTGGGTCTCCAGGTCGGCAGGGAGCATACCGGCCAAGCCGGAACCATGCCGGGCCCGGGGCGCGGCGACTGCCCGACTACCGACGCTGGAAAGCCATTCGATAACTTGAGGTCACAGTTGGTACGGTCCAGCGTCGTCGTGCCGCACTTCGATGCGCTTTCCTGCACCATGGGCTCCGCGGGGCCGTGCAGCGTGTGGCGCGCAGGTCGGCGCCCCCGGGCCCAGAACTGGCCCTGGGCGGGGCGTGGGAAGTGGAGCGCCTGATGAGGTTCGAACTCACGACATTCAGCTTGGGAAGCTGACGCTCTACCAACTGAGCTACAGGCGCGCGCGCGATGACCGGGGGAGCGTAGGGAGGGCGAGGAGGGGTGTCAAGGAGGGTCGGACGGGGGCGCGGCGGAGGCGAAGGGGGCGTCGGAGGAAGGCGGGCGGCGGCGGCGGAGGGCGCTGAGCGGAGCGGCGCCGGCGAGGGAGGAGGGGAGCGACCAGCCGCCGTCGAGGACGAGGATGGAGCCCGTCATCCAGGGCGTAAGCGGGCTGGCGAGGAGGGCCACGACCTCGGCGACCTCCTCGGCGGTGCCGAAGCGGCCGAGCGGGATCTGGGCGCGCACGGCGGCCTCGATCTCGTCGGAGGGCCAGAGGCGCTCGGCGGCTCCCTGGCTCTCGAAGGGGCCGGGGGCCACGGCGTTGACGCGGATCTTGTGCGGGGCCCACTCGGCGGCCAGGGTCTTCGTGAGCGCATCCACGCCGGCCTTGGCGCAGGCCGAGTGGATCACGCCAGGCTTGCCGGTCGCTGCGTAGGGCGCGCTGATGTTGACGATGACGCCGCCCTGGCCGCGCTCGACCATGTGCTTGCCGACCTCGCGGCTGACGTTGAAGACGCCGTTCAACGCGATGTCGATGACCGTGGCGAAGGCCTTGGGTGCCAGCAGGAGCGCGGGTCGCACGAAGTTGCCGGCCGCGTTGTTGATCAGCACGTCGATGCGCCCGAAACGCTCCACGGCGGCGCGCACGGCGGCCTTGACCGCCGCGGGCTCGCGCACGTCCATGGCGAGGCTCAAGACATCGAAACCCTCGCTGCGCCCCAGCTCGAGCAGGCGCGCGTGGTGCGCCACGTCGCGGCTGGCGCAGACCACGCGAGCGCCCAGGCGACCCAGCAGGCGGCTCACCGCGAAGCCCAGCCCCGTGCCGCCGCCGGTCACGAAGGCCACCTGGTCGCGGAAGGTGCCGGCGGGCAGCGGCGAGGCGTCAGCGGAGCGGCGTGAGCTGGTCATTGGTGAGGATCAGGCCCTTCAACGCCTGCTCTCGCAGCACCTGATCGCGCTGCCGGCTGACGAACTCTACCCCGCCGCGCGCCGTGATCTGGATGTCGGGGGAGCCGCTGCGCGTTCGCAGCGTGATGCGCTGGGCGCGGAGCGTGAGCTCGCGCAGGGCCAGGCGTGCCTCCCCCACCGCGACGCGCCGGCCGGGGCTGGCCTCGCTCAGGTTTGCGCCCGTCAGACGCCCCTCGGCCAGGATCTCGGGCGGCGCGTAGAGCGTGATCTGTTCGGCCTGGATCTCGGTGGGATGGTCGAGGAAGCGCTCGCGCGCCACGTCGGCCCGGGACGTGGTGGGCCGTGTGCCCTGAGGCGCGGCTTCGCCCAGGCCGCGCGCGGCCGGGACCGGCAGGCGAGGGGCGGAGACTGGAAGGGCAGGCGCGGGTTGCGGGTCGGAGCGCGTCGGCGGCGCCAGCTCCGGCGCAGCGAGCCCCTGCCCCACGGGCCCCTGCACGTCGAAGGAGGCGCGGCGAGAGGCGGGGGCGGACGCGGAGCGAGAGGACTCTCGCCAGGGGCCCTCGGGGTCGAGGGTCAGGTTCACGGAGGCGACGTCGATGACTGGGACGACGGTCTCGCGACGCACCGTGCAGGCGGAGGCGAGGAGGAGGGGCGCGAGGAGCGCGAGAGCGGTGAGGCGACGGAGAAAGTGCGTCGAGCTACGGGTGCTCGCTGGGCATCGAAGAGCCAGGCTGGAGCCTGGCGCTCCCAGGGCGACCCAGGGCTGTCGTTGTGGCGTGGGCGCATGGGCGAAGCGGAGGCGCCGCGGAGCCAGGCTGGAGCCTGGCGCTCCCAGGAGCCCAGCGCCTCGCGCTCGCAAGAGGTGAGAGTCGGGCGCTCTCTCCCCGATCGAAGTTCCGGCAGGGGACATCAGCGTGCGGGCGCGGGATCGTCGGAGCCGCGGCTGGCGCCGGGGCGCACGACGGGCGGGGGGAGGTCCGGCTTGAGCGGCTCCGGTGCGGGAGCGGCGTTGGCCTGGGCAGTACGGCGCCGCTGCAGGTCGTTGCACGCGGCCTCGCGGGGGAAGAGCAGGTCCTGCATGCGCGGGTTGGGCTTGCAGGGACCGCAGGGAGGCGCATCCTCGAGGCTCTCGCTGCGCTCGAGGCGCTTGAGCTCGGCCGGCGGCGAGATCACGCGCCGATCCGAGCCCTTGCGGATGATCTTGGGCGTGAGGATGAAGAAGAGCTCCGTCTTCTGCTTGCTCTCGCGCTGGCGCGTGAAGAGCGTGCCCACGATGGGCATGTCGGAGAGCAGCGGCGTCTTGGCCTCCTCCTTGACGGTGCGATTCGTGTAGAGCCCGCCCAGCACGAGCGTCTCCCGGTCGGCCAGGGTCACGGTCGTGTTCGCGCTGCGCACGGTCGTGATGGGCGAGAGCGTGCCGCCGATGCGCGAAGCGAAGCCGGCGACCCCCCTGACGGTGGGGAAGAGATCGATGGTCACGTAGCCCGAGCCCACGTGTGTGGCAGTCACCTGCAGGTCCACGCCCGTGTTGGCCGGCGCGGGCTCGTAGGTCTCGTTGTTGCGGTTGGCGCTCTTGAGCTGGTTGACGTTGAAGGACTCGCTGGTGATGACCGTGGCCTTCTTGCCCTGGGTGCAGATGATCGAGGGGTTGGAGAGGATCTCCGCCTTACCGTTCTCGTGCAGCGCGTGGAAGGCCGCCTCGAAGGCGCCGAAGTCGATGGCGTTCTGCCCCATGAAGCCCAGCAGCAGGCTGGTGCCCTGGAAGGGCAGCCCCCCGGGGAGCGCGGAGGCCAGCAGCGAGGGCGGCGCGAGGTTGCCCCCCACGCCCTGCCAGATCGTGTTGGGTCCCGTCGTGCCGCGGTCGAGCAGGTAGTCGAGGCCGAACTCGAAGTTCGAGTCCCAGGTGATCTCGACCACCTTGGCTTCGACGAAGACCTGCGGGGCCGGCACGTCGAAGTACTCGATGGCCGTGAGCGCCATCGACACGTCCTCCTGGAAGCCCTCGAGCAGCACCTGGTTCTGGGCCGGGAAGGCCGTGAACTTCACCCCGATGCGCGGCTCCTCCGCCGACTTCCAGGGCAGCTTCATCAGCTCCGCGCTCGTGATGAGGTCGGTGGGCGAGACGAAGTTGGTCGTGTAGAAGTAGACGATCGTGCCATCGGCCCGTCCGATCACGCCGTGGCCGTCCCTGTCCAGGCCCACCTCGAGGGGGAAGTCGAGCAGGGGCTTCTGCTCCTCGGCCGGGGCCTTCGCCCCCGCCGCAGGGGCCGCCGCGTCGGCGCCGGCCGGGGGAGGAGTTCCGGGGGGCGCGGGGGGCGGATCGGCGAGCGCGCGAGAGGTGACCAGGGCCAGGAACAGGACCCCCGAGGCCAACCCACCCGTGTGACGTCGCGTGCGCGTACCGAGCATGAACGCTCCTCCCGGAAGGCCACCAGGAAACGAGGATCGAATCGCGGACCAGACCCTCGCCGCAGGGCCGCCGTGCCCAGCCGAGGCCAGAATCTCGGCCCGTGCAGCAGGGCCCGGCCTCGAAGAGAGGAGGATTCGGCCACGATCGGCCAACGGCCCGGCGTCGGCCTGCCTCCGGCCGAGGGTCCCGAGGTTTCGCCCCGCTTCAGGCACCGCGCGGGTTGCCGCGCCTCGGCGCTTCGCTACAATCCGCCGCCTGCGCTGCCTCGAGGGGCTCTGCCTCGGGGGGCTCTGCTTCAAGGAGCGTGGGCTCGATCCTGGGGTCGGCGGGGCGCACGGACGCCGCGTCCCCCAGAGGGTCCTACCGGCGGCGCCTTGCCAGGGAGGTTTGAAATGGCCGAGTCCAGCGACGTGGGCATGCTGCCGCGCACCTACTTCAAGATGCCGCGCGTGCCCTTCGACTTCCGGGCCGTGGCCCTGGGGATCGCCGGCTACCTCACCTACTGGGTCGGCGGCCTGCTGCTGAGCCGCATCGTCAGCGGCGGCACGCCCAACCTGCCGGGCGCCTTCCTGCACTGGTTCACGGGCCAGCTCGACGGGCTGCCTGCGATCGACGGCCTGCTTGGCCAGTTCTTCGGCGCCGTCTTCGGCTTCGGCACCCAGCCCGAGTCGGCCAACGGCTGGGAGATCCTGCTGGGCGGGATGTGGTTCGTGGCCTCCTGGGCCTTCTTCGGCCAGGCCATCCGGCGCGTGATCTCGCTGCGCATCGCGCGCGACGAGGGCCTCTCGTTCCGCGAGGCGCTGGGCTTCGCCGCCCGCAACTGGGTCAGCGTGCTGCTGGCCCCGGTGATCGTGGGCGTGGCCGTGGGCATCTTCTGGCTGTGCAACGTGCTCGCCGGCGTGTTGATGTCGATCCCCGTGCTGGGCATGATCCTCTCGATCCTGCTCGTGCCCCTGGCCGTGCTCTCCACGCTGCTCATGCTGCTGATCGCCCTGGGCGGCGTGCTGGGCTTCCCGCTGGTGGGCGCCGCGGCGGCCTGGGAGAAGAACGGGAGCCTCGACGCCATCAGCCGGGCCTTCTCGTACGTGTTCGCGCGTCCGCTGCAGTACTTCTTCAACTACTTCCTGATCCTGCTCTTCACCGGCGTGATCCTCTTCGCCGGCGGCTGGTTCGTCACGGCGCTCACGCGCAGCGTGGACGCGGGCGTGTGGCAGGACCGGCTGAGCGTGACGCTCGACGCCCCGACGCGCGGCGGCGAGGGCAGCGACTGGATGGCCCTCGAGAAGGACGTACGTACCGAAGCGGACAAGTACGCCGAGCTCACGGGCTACACCGGCCGCTCGCGGCCCGGCCAGGGCGTGGAGACCCGCGAGCACCCCTTCGTGCGCGACTTCCAGACCGTCTGGCACGGCCCCTTCGTGCACAAGGTCACGCTGTTCATGTTCTGGCTGTTCGTGAACGTGATCTGGCTGGGCGTCTTCGGCTACGCGCTGTTCTGGTTCCTGGGCGCCTCCTCCTGCCTCTACGCCGACCTGCGCTACGAGGTGGACGGCACCGAGGAGAGCGAGATCCACACCGACGACGACGACCAGCCGCTGGACACCCAGCCGCCGGGTTCGAGCCTGCCGCCGGTGGCCCTGCCCCCCGCGACCCCCCCGGCCCCGCCCCCCGCCGCCGGCGCCTAGCCCCCCCCGAGCCACGCCCGCCCGGGTCCGCGGGCTCCGCCCTCCGGCGGGCGTTCTGAGGT
Organism: Planctomycetia bacterium; assembly: GCA_031413835.1. Taxonomy (GTDB): domain Bacteria; phylum Planctomycetota; class PLA2; order PLA2; family JAEUHO01; genus CAXQZU01. The sequence continues at coordinate 8,959 of JANOFW010000158.1, read as the reverse complement.
CCCTGGCGGATCGTCAGGGTGCGCCCCCGCCGGGGTGGGACCTCCGCCCCGCCCGAGACGCCGGGGGCTCCCCCGGTGTGGCGTTTCTCGCTATGGTTGCTGTCTGGACAAGCGCTTGGGGCCTACCCGGCGCACCCCCCGGAGTCCGTTCCCATGTCCCGTCGCCTGCTTCCCGTCCTGGCCGCCCTGGCCGGGCTCCTGGCCCTCCTCCTGCCGGGCACACCGGCCTCGGCCGCCAACCCCGACTGGGCCAAGCTGGCCGCGGAGTTCTCCGCCAAGTTCAAGGCCAAGCCCGGCGTGAGCCTCGAGCAGAAGAGGAAGGCCGTCAACGCCTTGGCGAAGTCCAGCGACGGCCGCGCGGCCGACCTGCTGATCTCGGTGGTGGACGACCAAGCCAAGTACGCCGGCAAGCTGCGCAAGGAGTGGGAGGAGGGCGAGGCTGCCTGGAAGGAGAAGACCGAGAAGCTCGAGAAGATCGTCGAGGCCAAGCGCAAGCAGGCCAAGGAGCGCGGCGAGGACTCGGTCTCGGTCACGCCCGAGGAGGCCGACTGGCTGGGCGCCAACGATCGGGAAGGCAAGATGGTCGAGGCCAAGAAGCAGCTGGCCCAGAAGTACAGGGTGCTGCTCGAGGAGGAGAAGCTCGTCGAGGGCATCGTGCGCGGCATGGCGCGCGTGCTCAACACGCTCGAGGGCGAGGAGTTCGACAAGGCCGCCGCCAAGGTGGCCGCCGCCGCGCTGGCGGGCAAGGACCAGCGCAAGCTCAGCTACGTGCGCGGACTGGGCTACGCCAAGGGCGAGAAGGTCCTGGGCTACCTCGAGGCGATGACCAAGGACACGAACCTCGACCTGGTGCAGATCGCGCTCGAGGCCATCGGACGCCAGAACAGCGAGCGCGGCGCCGACATCCTCATCGCCAAGCTCGACGACGCACGCTGGCAGGTGCGCGCCTCGGCCATCACGGGGCTCTCCTTCTATCGCAACGGCGCGGTGGTGGGCAAGGTCATGGACGCCTTGATCCAGCGCGCCAAGAAGGAGGACGGCGTCCTGCAGCGCAACTTCTTCGTGGGCCTGGCGCGGATCGTGCAGGAGTCGATCCCCGGCACGGTGGAGGCCTGGGAGTCGTGGTGGCTGGCCAACCGCGAGGAGTTCATCAAGAAGGTCACCGAGCGCGAGGGCAACGGCCTGCCGATCGAGGAGGATCCGCAGGACGTCCTGGTGGAGACCAACCAGGGATCGTCTTCCTTCTACGGCATCACGACCAGCAGCAAGCACATCATCTTCGTGGTGGACGTCTCGGGCTCCATGCTGGCCGACTCCAAGAACCCCGGCCAGGAGAACACCTCGCCGGACGCCAAGACGCGCATCGTGATCGCGCGCGAAGAGCTCAAGAAGGCGCTCGGAGGCCTGACCTCGAAGGAGGGCGACGAGCGCGGCGAGGCCAACTTCAACATCGTCATCTTCTCGACCGGCGTCGAGGTCTACAAGCCGGGCAAGATGATCGACGCCTCGAAGAACAACAAGGACGACGCGATGAAGTGGATCGACGAGAAGGTCGTGGCCGACGGCATGACGAACATCTTCGACTCCCTCGAACAGGCCTTCAATATCATCAGCGCCACGAGCGACGCCAAGAACCTGAAGCGCGGCGCCGACACGATCTTCCTGATGACCGACGGAGCGGCCAACCGTGGCAAGTTCATCGACGACGACCTGATCGTCGCCGAGGTCAAGAAGCTCAACGAGGTGCGCAAGCTCACGATCCACACCATCGGCGTGGGCGAGGGGCACAACCCCAAGCTTCTCCGCGACCTCGCGGCGGGCAACGGCGGGCAGTACCTCGGGCGCTGAGCGGATTCGCCGCGCTTTCTCCGCGCGCGGCGCCGCACCCCCCCCGTTGACCGCGCGCGAGGGGGGGGGGTGACCCGCATCGCGCGCTTCGGACGCGTCTCCCCCCCCCGGGGCGACTGGTTCAGGCGACGAAGAGCTCGGCCTTGTGGGCCTCGTGCAGCTCGCGCAGACGCTTGATGACCTTGCTGTGGATCTGGCAGACCCGGCTCTCGGTGAGCTTGAGCATGGTCGCGATCTCGCGCATGCTCAGCCCCTCGTAGTAGTAGTAGCGGATGACGATGCGCTCCTTGTCGGAGAGGTGCTTGAAGAGCAGGTCGCGCACGTCGCGGCGCTGCTGCTCGACACGCGGATCCTCGCCCTTCTCGTCGCTGATCAGGTCGATCATGCGGTTGCCCACGCCCTCGGAGTCCTCGCCATTCTCGTCGGTCAGCGAGAGCACCGCGGTGGGCGAGGCCTCCCTGCGCAGCGCCTCGAAGGCGGTGACCGTCATGCCCAGGGCGTCGGCCATCTCCGGCGCCGTGGGCTCGCGCCCGAAGGTGCCGTAGAGCCGGCGCAGCGTGCGGTCCACCAGCGTCGTCCGCAGGCGCACCAGCCGCGGCACCCAGTCGTTGGTCCGCAGCTTGTCGAGGATCGCGCCGCGGATGCGGCTCGTGCAGTAGGTCTTGAACTGGAAGCCGCGCGAGGGGTCGAAGCGGTCGATGGCCTCGATCAGCCCGAAGGTCCCCATGCTCACGAGGTCGTCCACGTCCACGCTCGCGGGCAACGTGCTGACGAGGCGCTCGGCGAGGTACTTCACCAGGGGGAAGTAGGCCTCGGCCAGCTTCGACTTCACCTCCGGCGCGCGAGTTCGGATGAACTCGTCCCAGAGGTGCTTGACGTCCGCATCCCGGATCTTCTTCATGGTCGCTCCCTGTCTCACGGCCGGCCCACCAGGCCGGCGTCACCACCCGACGCCGGCCCGACGGGCCGGCGCAACCTCGTTGCGCCTCATCTCGGATGTGCGCGACGGGTCGGGGGCGCCCTCGCGAGCAGGGAGACACCACGAACCAGATCGCACGGCTTGGCAGCTGGCTGCCACCGGATCGCCCCGGAGGCCCTCTAGCTTTGCGTCGCCCGCTTGCGCGGGGTTTGCCCGTTCATCCGCGCTGAAGGGAAAGAGCAGCGAGGCCCTGCGCCTCGCCTGCACCGTGCCGGACTCGTCATCCGCCGCGGCGCAGGGCAACCGTACCCCAGCGCCGAGAGCCGGCCACCCGCTCGCCGGATTTCTCTCCACTGGCCGCAGCGCCCGGTCGATGGAGCGCGCCGCGATCGCCGCCAGGCAACGAAAACCCTAGCAGGCGCCGGGTCGGCCCCGCCCCCACTACAGCCTGTAGACGTCGGGCCGCCGCTCGCGGAAGACGTCGTTGCCCGACGCGAGGCGCTTGTCGCGCGCCAGCGCGGGATCGATCGTCGCGCTCAGCAAGGCCGGCCGCTCGACGGGCGCGCGCGCCAGGGTCTCGCCGCGCGGCGAGACAATGACGCTGGCGCCGGTGAAGGTGAGAGGGGGGCGCGGGGGGCGTTCCTCGGTGCCGATGCGGTTGGCCGTGACGGCGTAGACCACGTTCTCGAGGCAGCGCGTCACCATCGCGGCCTGGCAGTGCGGCATCACCAGGTTGCTCGGGTGCGCCAGCACATCGGCGCCCGCCAGGGCCAGCGTCCGCGCGGCCTCGGGGAAACGCCAGTCGAAGCAGACCATCACGCCCACCTTGAGGCCGGCGTGATCGAGCACCGGGAAGGGTCCGCCCCCGGGCTCGAAGACCTCGCGCTCGAAGCCGAAGAGGTGCACCTTGCGGTAGGAGAGCAGCGCGCGCCCCGCACAGGCCACCGCCGCGGCGTTGTAGAGCCGCGCTCCGTCACGCTCGACGAAGCCCCCCACGACCATCCCGCCGGTGGACGCGCTGAGCGCGACGAGAAAGCGCGTGGTGGGCCCGTCGGGGAAGGGCTCTGCGAGCGAGCGCGCCTCGGCCGCGTCGCGGAACGCGTAGCCCGTCGCGAACAGCTCCGGCAGCACGAGCAGATCGCAGCGCAGGTCGCCCGCGGCAGCGCGCACAGCCTCGAGGTTCTGCTCACGGGCGCCGAACACGGGGGCGGTCTGGAGCGCGGCGACGACGGCCATGGAGAGAGCCTACTCGGGCTACCGGCGGCGCTTGTTCCCGCCCTCGGGCAAGCGCTCGGGGGGACCGCGCTCAGGGGAGCCACGCGGCGCGAAGGCGTGCTTGCGCAGCTCGCGGGGCAGCGTCTCGTCGGCCCAGAGGCGCAACGCCTTGGCCCGGGCCTCGCCCGGCGCGTCGCGCGCGGGCAGCTGTTCGAAGGTCGCCAGAGCCATGCCCAGGTCGTCCACCAGCGCCGCTCGCAGCAGGGCGTCGGCCTGCGGCACGAGCGCCGGATGGGCGGCGATCCAGGAACGCCACGCCTCCAGCGCGAGGACCACCTGGTAGGCCTCGAGCTTCTTCTGGAGCTCGGGCGGGAGCTTCACCGGCTCGGCCGCCCTGCGCAGCTGGGCGGCGAAGGCCTCGGGGCCCAGGCGCAGGCCCTGCGCGCTGAATTCGGCCACGGTCTCGGCGAAGGCCGGCCCCGTCAGCGCCCCGAGACGCTCGCCCAGCAGCGCGAGCCGCGCCGCGGGCGAGTCGGGACCCGTCACGGGCGCGCTGAACGCCTCGCGCACGGCCTCCAGGGCCCGGCCTTGGAGCACCAGCTTCTTGAGCTGCAGCAGCGCGTACTCGTGAGCGGGGCCGGAGCCCACCAGAGCCTCGAGCAGCTTCGCGCGGTCCTTGGCGAAACGCTCGCGCCAGGCCTGGGGCAAGGTCACAGGCGGCTCCCATGTCTTGGCCGTCTCGCCGTCGAGGGCCGCGACCGCCTTGGACAGGTAGCGCTGGTGGAAGACACCCGGCCACTCGCGGAAGAGCAGCGGAGCCATGGCCGGGTGCTCGCGCAGCTGGGCCGGGAGCTCGCGCCAGGCGCGCCAGCCCAGGGCCTTGATCACCTTGCCCTGCCACTCCGCCAGGGTCTGCTGGCCGTCGGGCATGCGGCGCCACGAACGCCCGCGCTCGGCGAGATCCTGCCCGCCCAGGCCCGCCTCGCGCGCGGCCTTGAAGCGCCGTTCGACGAGCAGGCGCTGCTCGGGGTCGAGGCCGCGCAGGCGCTCGACGTTGCGCGCGATCTGCTCCTGCTTCTCCCGCGGCAGGCCCGTGAGGCCGGGGATGCGCTGCTCGAGGGCGGCGCGCTCCTCCGGCGAGAGCCGCCCGAGGGGCGGGGCCGCCTCGGGTTCGTCGGCCCCGGCGCACGGCAGGGCGAGCAGCGCGCCAGCGAGCACGAGACCCGCCGTGAAGAGCGGGCTCGCCAGGCGTCGGAGGAGGGTCGGCAGGCCGCGCAACGGATCAGCCTCCCAGGCTCGCATCGGCCAGCGCGTCGGGATCCTCGGTCAGGAGCGCCTCGAACTGCGCATCGGAGAGGGAGAGCAGGTCGTCCAGGGAGGCGATCTGGACGTAGTCCACGTCGATTCCGGCCAGCACCAGCGGCTCCCCGGCGCCAGGGCCCTCGCCCCGCGAGAGGCTCTGCGCCACGAGCGCGCCCACGGCAAGCAGCGCCGCCGCCGCGGCCGCGAAGGCCCAACGGCGTTGCCGCAGGCGCGGACGCACCGCCGCCGGCAGCGAGGCGCGTCCCGTCGTCCCGGAGCCTGCACCCGTCTTCGCCAAGACGGAAGGCACGAAGTCGGCGGCGACGGGTTCGTCCTCGTAGCGGCCGAGCAGGTCCCAGAGGCGACGCTGGTGCTCGATCCCGCGCAGCGCTTCGGGATGGCGATCGAGCCAGGCGGTGACGTCGCGCGCCGCCGCGTCGTCGAGCTCGCCGTCGAGATAGACCGTGAGCAGCTCGAGGCGCTCGCGGGGGGAGAGGAGATCGAGGTCCATGGATGCCTTGGAGGGAAGAGGAGGGGGTGTCTTGAGGAAGCTGGAAGGCGCTCAGCGCGCCCGCTGGGAGCTGCTCGGGGGGTCGATCCTCGAAGCGGCGTCGGCGCCGGCGGCGCTCGATCCCTCGCCGGCCTCGACGAGGTCGGCCAGGGCCCGGCGCAGGTGCTCGCGTGCCCGCGTGAGCAGGGACTTCACGGCCGGCACGGTGGTGCCCATGGTGGCGGCCACCTCGTCGTGGGAGCAGCCGTGGAAGCGCGAGAGAACCAGCGCCAGGCGCTGCTGCTCGGGGAGGCGGTCCACGGCGGCGCGCACGCGCAACGCCACCTCGGCCTGGCTCAGGGGCGCATCGCTGGCAGGTGCGGCCTCGTCGGCCAGCTCGCCGCCCCGCGCACGCTCCTCGCCGTCCTCGCCGGCCGTCGTGAAGACGGCCGTGAACGAGCTCACCCGGCGATGCTTGTCGCTGCGCAGCATGCGGATCTCGTTGAGGCAGGCGTTCACGGTGATGCTGTAGATCCACGTCTTCACCTGCGCCCGCGGCTGGTAGGTGTGCTTGGACCGGAAGATCCGGACGAAGACCTGCTGGCCGACGTCGTCCACCCCGGCGTAGCGGCTGCCGAGGTAGCGACGCACGAGCGCAAGCACGAGGCCCTGGTACTTGTGCACCAGCACCTCGAAGGCGGAATCGTCTCCTTCCTGGAAGCGCCGCATCAGCTCCTGATCGGCATCGGCGGTGGGCATTCGCGTTCCAGGAAGGTTCAACCCCCTGCGAGGGCGCGAGGTGCGCCCCGGCGAGCGACCCAAGCCTCGGGCCGAGGCCCAGGGGAGGCAAGGTCCACAATAATAGACCTAACGGTCTATTATTTAACGCGCCCGAGGCGCCCAAGAGGCCAGAGGCGCCCGATCACCGGCCCGATCAGCTGCGCGAGCGGGATGTCGGCCACGTCCTGGAAGCGGCTGTCGCGGCTGTCGTCGGTGTTGTCGCCCAGGCAGAAGATCGCCTTCTCGCCGATCCGGTGGCCGCAGTCGCCCTGGCCCTTTGCGCGGCCGTCCTTGGGCACGGCCAGCGCGCCCTGCACCCCGTAGTGAAGGTCCTTGTCCAGCCGCAGGGCCAGGGGACGCGCACCCTCCTGGACGCTGAAGTAGAAGCCCGCGGGCTCGGTCGGCACGGCGACCGGCCCGCTCCAGGCGAAGTCGCCCACGCTCGCGCGCAAGACGCCGTCCACGATCGCCAGCCTGAGCGTCACGCGCCCGGTCAGGAGACGCTGCGATGTGGCCAGGGGCACGATCGCGCTCGGGTCGCGCCGTTGTACGGCAAGCCCGGCCCGCGGGTGGACCGCGAGCGTGAAGGCAGTGCGCTCCGTCCCTTCGCGACCGCGCGAGAGATGGAGCTCGGCGCCCCCGCGCTCCCCCAGGTCCACGTCCAGCTCAAGGTAGACGTCCTGCAGCTCGAAGCGCCGCTCCATGTCGTAGGGGCCGGCCCAGAAGCGCTCGCCGTGCCAGCTCCACAGGTCCACCCCGGCCTCGAGATTTGCGACGCTCCAGCCCTCCGGCGCCGCCCCGCCCTCGAAGGGCCACGAGCGCACGCGTGCGCGCACCACCTCGTTCATGGCCTCCGGCTTCTGCACGAGGCGCTCGTTGACGTAGACGTCGCCGCGCCACAAGGCGAGCAGCTCGCCTGGCAGCCCCGCGGCACGCTTGACGTAGGTGGTGCGCGGTCCGTCCTGCCCAGGGCGCTCGTAGGTCACGATCTGCCAGCGCTCGGGCCTCCAGCCGCTGCCGGTCTTGCGCACCAGCACGCGGTCGCCGTGCTGCAGCGTGGGCAGCATGCTGGCCGAGGGGATCACGAAGACCTTGATGAAGAAGGTGTGCAGCACCAGATAGAGCGCCACGGCCGCGGCAATCCAGGGTCCTTCGTGCAGCAGGAAGCGGCGCACCTGCCCCCCGGCCCCCTGGGGCAGGAAGACGGCCAGATGCCCGCGATCGGCGCGCTTCAAGAGGCCGCGCAGGCCGCGCAGGCTGCCCAGGCGCCGCTCGCCTGCGCCCGCGCCGAGCTCGGCCAGATGCGCGCTCAGGTCGGCGGCCACGCGTGCTCGGTCGGCCTGAGCGCGGATCGGGCGCACCGTGGCGATGGCGCGGGAGTCGAGGGTCGCGCCCAGCGCCTGCCAGGGCTCGCCGCCGGAGTCCGCCGACCCTGTACCGCGATAGAGGGCAAGACCGCGGGCCGAGGTCCCGGCGACCTGCCACCTGCCCTTGCGCAGCAGGCGCTGGAGCAGCGCGTGGAGCGCGCCTTCGTGGCCCGCGAACGTCGGCCCCAGCTCGGCGCGCGCCGCCCGCACGAGGTCGAGCGCGTCGGCAGGTCCGCTCGCGACGCGCGCCGCGAGCGCCGCCTCCAACCGCTCGTCGCCGCGCCCGCTCACGCCAGCCACAGCCAGAGGAGCACGATCAGCAGCGTCAGGCCGATCAGGATCGCCGCCACCGGCGGATCGCCCTTGACGCGGCCCTCGGACGTGAGCTCGCTCGCCACGAAGGCGTCGTAGTCCTCGTCGGAGAGGTGCGTCAGCGGCTCGACGACGTCGTCGTCGTCATCGTCGGAGGATGCCTCGAGCTCCTCCTCGGGGGCGCCATCGTCCTCGCGCTCGTCGTCCGGGCCCTCCACGGGCTCGTCGGCGACATGCCAGCTCATGCCGACTCGACGACCCGGACTTCCGCGCGGTCGGCATGGGAGAAGAAGCGGCGCCAGACGGGGCGTTGGTCGAGGGCGGCGGGATCGAGGCCGCCGGGCCACTTCGGCACGCTGGGCACGCTGCGCAGCGCCAGGCCCGCGTCGCGGGCGGCGCGGTTCGCCTTGCGCGCGTTGCAGCGAAAGCAGGCCGCCACGCAGTTCTCCCAGGTGGTGGTCCCCCCGCGCGACCTGGGCACCACGTGGTCGATGGTCAGGTGATCGGGGCCTGGGCGCAGGTTGCAGTACTGGCAGCGGTAGCCGTCACGCCGGTAGACGTTGCGCCTCGTGAAGGCCACCGGCCGGTCGGGCACACCGTTGTAGGTGGTGAGCACGATCACCTCGGGAATGGGCAGGCGGAAGCCCTGGCCCTCCAGGACCTCCGCGCTGGTTGGGCCCCGTTCGACCCAGGCCTCCCACAGGGCGACCTGGTAGGTCTCCGGAT
>JANOFW010000157.1:0-3134 GCA_031413835.1 Planctomycetia bacterium | reverse complement strand
CACGCTGTCGGCCAGCCGCAACCTCGAGCGCTTCGCCGATCACGCCACGAACATCGCCGAGGACGTGCTCTTCATGGTCCTGGGCGAGGTGGCCCGGCACCGCTTCAAGCACTACTTGGGACGGAAGTTCGAGCCGCGCCGGTAGCGAGGCTCAGGCCTGGAAGAGGGGCAGCTGGTCGAGGTCGTCGGGGGAGGGGATGCCGCGCGCGGCGATGACGGCGTTGCGCAGCAGCATGGCCACGGTGACGGGGCCGACCCCTCCCGGGACCGGCGTGAGCGCCGCGGCGCGCGAGGCGACCGCCGGATCCACGTCGCCCACGATGCGCGTGCCGCCGGGAGCGGCCGGATCGCGCACGGCGTTGATGCCCACGTCGATCACCACCGCGCCGGGCTTGACCATCTCGGGGCGGATCAGGCCCGGGCGCCCCACGGCCACGACCAGCACGTCGGCTCGCAGGGTCTTGTCCGCCAGGTCGGCGGTGAACTTGTGGCAGACGCTGACGGTGGCGTCCTGGGCCAGCAGGAGCAGCGCCACGGGCTTGCCGACGATCTCGCTGTGCCCGACCACGACGGCTTCCTTGCCCCGCAGCGAGAGGCGGCTCTCCTCGAGCAGCGCCATCACCGCCAGCGCGGTGCAGGGCAGCAGCCCGTAGCGGCCGTAGAGGCACCCGCCCAGGTTCTCGGGGTGCACGCCTTCGACGTCCTTCCGCGGGTCGATCTCGTGCTGCAGCGTGCGCGCCCCCATGCCGGGGGGCAGCGGCAGGGCCAGCAGGATGCCCGTGACGCGCGCGTCCTCGTTGAGCGCCTGGAGCGTGCGCCGCACGCCGCGCTCGCCGGCCTCCGGGGACACCTCCGTGACCTCGACCTCGATGCCCCAGCGCTCCGCGCCGCGCTGCTGCCCGCGGATGTAGGAGTGCGCGGCTTCGTTCGAGCCGACCTTGACCACCGCCAGACGCGGACGGCGGCCCTGGGCGGCCAGGCGCTCCACCTCGGGCGCGAACTCGGCGCGCAGCCTTTCGGCCAGGGCGCGACCGTCGAGCAGGGACGTCTGCGGTGCCGGGGCCATGGACCCACCGTGCCACGGGCAGGGCCACCCCACAAGCCTTCCCACGAACGTCCGTCCTGCGGTAGCGTGGAGGTGTGACCAGCGCCCGACCCCCGCAGCCCGTCATCAAGGCGTTCCTGATCTGCGACCAGATCATCCAGGACGCGCAGACCGGGAAGAAGTCGCTGATCGGCGTGTTTCACGAGCTGCGCGCCGAGCGCTTCCCCGCCGTGCATCCGCTGCTCTGGATCTACGCCAATCTGACGGACGCGCATGGCCGCTACGCCTTCCAGATCCGGCTGGTGGACGTGGAGCGCGGCGATGTGCTGGGACGCGGCGAGCCGCCGGCGCTCGACATCCCGGGTCCCCTGCAGACCACGGAGCTGAGCGCCCAGCTGCGCAACGTCGCGCTTCCGCGGCCGGGCACCTACGAGTTCCAGCTGCTCTCCAACGAGCAGATGCTGGCCACCAAGGCCGTGCGCGTCACGGCCCTCAAGCCCACGACCACGCGCGACGAGCCCGCCCGGCCGGAGTAGCCCCGGCCCGCCTCGCTTCGGGGGGCCTGCTGCCGCTCGCGGAGAATGGTGGGCGCAGAGGGGCTCGAACCCCCGACCTCGTGCGTGTGAAGCACGCGCTCTAACCAACTGAGCTATGCGCCCCGGAGGCTCGTGACGCGCCTTCGTATAGCAGGAGGGACGGGGAGCCCCAAGGGCGGGCCCCCGCGCCGAGCGCCGAGAGCCTCGAGGAGGGCGCGGCGGCGCTCGCCGGCCCTGCCCGCCGCCTCGGGGCCCCGGAGTCCGCCGGACTCTCCACGCCAACCCGTTGCCTGGCAAGGGGTTGGACAAGTCCACGGAGGGAGGCGAATTCACGCGGTCTTCACACTCGGCCCATCACCCCTTCACGCCCTCCAGTCACCTTGATCTCGTCCACCCTCCCTCTCCGAAGGAGATCCAGATGAAGCGCTTCCTCCCCACCCTGCTGGGCCTCGGCCTGCTTTCGGGCGCGGCTGCGCTCGCGGGCACCGTGCAGGTCGATGCAGCCATCCCGCCCTACACGCCGGTAAGCGGCGTCAGCGGCAACATCAAGAGCGTCGGCTCGGACACGATGAACAACCTGATGACGCTCTGGGCCGAGGGCTTCCGCAGCCACTACCCCAACGTCCAGGTCGAGATCGAGGGCAAGGGCTCGGCCACCGCGCCGGCCGCCCTGATCGCCGGCACGGCCACCTACGGGCCCATGAGCCGCGAGATGAAGTCGGCCGAGATCGACGAGTTCGAGAAGAAGTTCGGCTACAAGCCAACGGGTCTTCCGACGAGCCTGGACATGCTGGCGGTCTTCGTCCACAAGGACAACCCGCTGGCGGCGCTCACGCTTCCCCAGGTAGACGCGGTGTTCTCCAAGGCCCGCAAGGGCGGCTTCGCCACAGACGTCAAGACCTGGGGCGAGCTGGGCTTGACGGGCGAGTGGGCCAGCAAGCCCATCAGCCTCTACGGCCGCAACTCGGCTTCCGGCACGTACGGCTACTTCAAGGAGCACGCGCTCTTCAAGGGCGACTTCAAGGACACCGTCAAGGAGCAGCCCGGTACCTCCTCCGTCGTGCAGGGCGTGGCCAGCGACAAGTTCGGCATCGGCTACGGCGGCATCGGCTACCTGACCGCCGACGTTCGCGCCCTGCCGCTCGCCAAGGACGCCAAGGGCAAGGCCATCTCGGCGACGCCCGAGAACGCCTACTCCGGCGACTACCCCATGTCGCGCTACCTGTGGCTCTACGCCAACATCAAGCCCGCCGCGCCGCTCGATCCCCTGCGCCGCGAGTTCATCCGCTACATCTTCAGCAAGCAGGGCCAGGAGGTCGTCGTGAAAGACGGCTACTTCCCGGTCACGTGCGACATCGCAGCCGACACCCTCAAGTCCTTGGGGATCACCGCCGGGCCGTAACGCCCGGCGGGAGGTGGAATGGGGGCGGAGATCCTCCCCTGCTGCCTGCCTGACCGCCTGATCAGGGCGTGTCGTCTGCCCCGCCGGTGGCGGCGCGGACCGCCGGCACCGGCCCCGTTGTTCCCGGAACGCCAGCCGCCGCGGGGCCCCC
>JANOFW010000156.1:0-3255 GCA_031413835.1 Planctomycetia bacterium | reverse complement strand
TCCTCCTGCTCTTCGCGCCCCTGGTCGGGTTCCTCGTCCAGTACTTCTTCGGCCGCCGGCTGCCGCGCCAGGGCGACTGGCTGACGGTGGGCGCCATCGGAGTCTCGCTCGCCTGCTCGCTCTACATCCTGATGGCCGGCGGAGACTTCCACGAGACCTTCCGCTGGTCGATCGAGTGGATGAACCCGGGCGCGGGCGCCACGGGCTGGAGCGTGGGCATCGCCATCGACGGCCTCACCGCCGTGATGCTCTTCGTGGTCACGCTGGTGTCGTTCCTCGTGCACGTCTTCAGCATGGGCTACATGCACGGCGACCCGAAGTACTGGCTCTTCTTCGCCTGGCTGCAGCTGTTCTCGGTGGCCATGCTGATCCTGGTCCTGGCCGGGAACCTGTTGCACCTGTTCATCGGCTGGGAGCTGGTGGGCCTGTGTTCCTACAAGCTGATCGGCTTCTGGAGCGAGAAGCCTGCGCCCTGCAACGCGGCGCGCAAGGCCTTCATCACCACGCGCATCGGCGACCTCGGCATGCTGGTAGCCATCGGCGCGATCTTCGCCGCGGTGGGCTCCTTCGAGTTCGACGTCATCTTCGCCGCCGCACGCGAGGGCCGGTTCAGCGACGGCTGGCTGCTGGTGACCGCGCTGGGTCTGTTCCTGGCCGCCGCGGGCAAGAGCGCCCAGATGCCGTTGCACGTCTGGCTGCCCGACGCCATGGAAGGCCCCACGCCGGTGAGCGCCTTGATCCACGCCGCCACGATGGTGGCGGCCGGCGTCTACCTCGTCGGGCGCATGATGCCGATCTTCCCGCCCGAGGCGCTGACGGTCGTGGCGGTGGTGGGCGGCGTGACCGCCCTGATGGCCGGCTGCATCGCGCTGGCCCAGACCGACATCAAGAAGGTCCTGGCCTACTCGACCGTCAGCCAGCTGGGCTTCATGTTCCTGGGGCTGGGCTGCGGGGCCTGGCACGCCGGCCTGTTCCACCTGACCACCCACGCTTTCTTCAAGGCGCTCATGTTCCTGGGCTCGGGCAGCGTGATCGCGGCCTGCCACCACGAGCAGGACATGCGCAAGATGGGCGGGCTGCTCAAGAAGCTGCCGGTCACCGGCTGGACCTTCGCCGTGGGCGTGCTGGCCATCGCCGGCTTCCCCCTGCTCTCGGGCTTCTTCAGCAAGGACGCCATCCTGGCGGCGGCCTACCACCGCTTCCCGGCGCTGTTCTGGATGGGCCTCGCCACGGCCGTCCTGACGGCCTTCTACATGACCCGGCTCTTCGTGGGCACCTTCCTGGGCGCGCCCAAGGACGAGCATGTCCACGAGCACGCCCACGAGGGCGGTCTCTCGATGCGCCTGCCGTTGATCGTGCTGGCGGTGCTCTCGGTGGTGGCCGGCTTCGGGGGCTGGCACAGCACCCTCCTGGCGCCGCCGACGGCGGCCTCGGGCGTCATCGAGCGCTTCGCCACGGTGGGCGACATCGAGCACTTCGAGCACAGCAACTTCGTGATGATCCTGGCCATCGTCGCCGGCCTGCTCGGCCTGGCGCTCGGCTACGTCGTGTTCCGGCGCCTGGCGCCCACGGCCCTCGAGGCGCTCAAGCGCCCCTTCCGCGGGCTGGAGGTCGCCTTCCGCCACAAGTTCTGGTTCGACGAGCTCTACCGCGACCTGCTCTTGAAGCCGGCCTATGCCGTGGCGCGCCTCTTCGCCTGGACGGACAACAGCGCCGTGGACGGCGCCGTGAACGGCGCGGGCGCGATCGGCAGGGCGGGCGCGAGGGCCTCGGGCGTGATCGACCGCGTGGGCGTGGACGGCGCCGTGAACGGTTCGGGCGCCCTGGCCTGGTTCTTCGGCGGGATCGTCACGCGGCTGCAGGGCGGCCGCGTGCGCGCCTACCTCGGCTTGAGCGTGGCCGCCGTGGCGGTCTTCTTCGTCGTCCGTCAGGTCTTCTAGCGGGGCCCCAGCATGCTCTCCCTCACCATCTTCCTGCCGCTGCTCGGCGCGCTGCTCTGCTGTGTGCTTCCGGCAGGCAAGGCGCGCTGGGTCAACCTCGCGACCAACCTGGCCGTGCTGCTGCTGACGCTGGGCCTCGCCGCCCAGGTCGCGGGCACCTCCGGCTACCAGCTGGTCGAGAAGGAGCTGTGGATCCCGGCCTTCTACGACATCCACTACCACGTCGGCGTGGACGGCCTGGCCCTCTCGCTGCTGCTCCTGACCGCGTTCGTCTCCACCGTGGGCGCGCTGGCCTCGTGGAACATCGAGAAGAGCGTCCGCGGCTACCACGCGATGTACCTGCTGCTCCTGACGGGCATGCTGGGCGTGTTCGTGGCGCTGGACCTGTTCCTCTTCTATCTCTTCTGGGAGATCATGCTGCTCCCGATGTACTTCCTCATCGGGATCTGGGGCGGCCCGCGGCGGCAGTACGCGGCCATCAAGTTCTTCCTCTACACGCTCTTCGGCTCGGTCCTGCTGCTGGCCGGGCTCATCGTGGTGGTGCTCAAGCACCACACCTGGGACATCCCGCGGCTCACCGAATTGGCCGCGAGCCAGGGCCTGCTCGAGGGCGGCCTGGGCCTGGCCGTGTTCCTGGGCATGTTCGTCGGCTTCGCCATCAAGATCCCGGCCTTCCCCTTCCACACCTGGCTGCCCGACGCGCACGTCGAGGCGCCCACGCCCATCTCCATGATCCTGGCCGGCGTGCTGCTCAAGATGGGCGGCTACGGCCTGATGCGCATCGCCTACCCGTTCTTCCCCGAGGCGGCCGTCCAATGCGGGGGTCTGGTGAGCGTGCTGAGCGTGATCGCCATCGTCTACGGCGCGTTCGTCGCCATGGCGCAGACCGACTTCAAGAAGATGATCGCCTACTCCTCCGTGAGCCACATGGGCTTCGTCACCCTGGGGCTGGCCTCGGGCACGCCCGAGGGCTTGAACGGGGCCATGTTCATGATGCTCGCGCACGGCACGATCAGCGCGATGCTCTTCATGATCGTGGGCGTGATCTACGACCGCGCCCATCACCGCGACATCGACCGCTTCGGCGGGCTGTCCTCGCCCATGCCGCGCTACGCCATCCTGGCCTCGTTCGCCTTCTTCGCCTCGCTGGGCCTGCCGGGCCTCTCGGGCTTTATCGCCGAGATCACCACCTTCATCGGCGCCTTCGCCGGGCCCTTCCGCTGGGCGGCGCTGGTCTCGCTGCTGGGCGTGGTCATCACCGCGGCCTACTACCTGATCACGCTGCAGAAGGTCTACCTGGGCGACACGCCCACCG
>JANOFW010000155.1:0-20776 GCA_031413835.1 Planctomycetia bacterium | reverse complement strand
CAGTCGCTCGGGGGCGGCCTGCAGCTGGAAGCCCAGCTCGAGGGTGTCGAAGCCCGAGAACATCGCGCGCGGGCCCTCGTTGGAGGGCAGCCCGACGAAGGCGGCCGTGTCGTAGCCGTAGGAGGCGGCCAGGATCTCGGTCAGGTACGTCAGCGGGGCGCTCGACGGGGGCGGGATCACGGCGCTCGACTGCAGGTGCTCCCCCGGCAGGAGCCCGGTGAGCAGGCTGGCGACGCTGGGCATGGTCCAGGAAGCTGGCGCGACGGCGTTCTCGAAGGCCGTGGCACGCGCCGCGCGCGCGGCCAGCTCGGGCATCGCGCCGCGCTCGGGCGCGGCCACCGAGAGCGCGTCGGCGCGCAGCGTGTCGATCAGGATCACGATCAGGTTCGGTCGGCGCGCCGGTCGCGCCATGGGCTGGAGGGCGCGACCGTCGCGGTCGTAGCTCACCGGGCCGCCGGGCGGCGCGAGCGGCGGCCCCTCCTCCGGCCCGCAGGCGAGCGGCAGCCAGGCCACGACCGCCACCAGCAGCAGGGCGCCGGCGCGACGCAGCACGCGCACGCGCGAGAGGCCAGATGACAGCGTGCCCATGGCGCTCATCCTGCGCCAAGGTTCGCGCCTTGCGACGGGATTCCGGTCGCCGGCCCGCTCAGCGTGCCCCCGCGGCCCCCTGCGTGGAGGTGTCGGGCGCGCGGCAGGCGGGGGGGGGGCGCTCTCCGGGGACCACCCGGCGGTCGGCGGTGTAGCCGCTGCGGATGCGCCAGTTCATGTCGGCCACGCCGGCCCAGGTCAGGTCCCTCACCAGCTCGATCGCCTCGCACAGCGCGGGGCCCAGGGGCAGCTCGGGCAGCCGCCCGTCGGCGCTCACGCGCTCGGCTGGGCCGTCGGCGGCCTGGCGCTCGATGAGGTGCTCGAGGACGGTGCCCTCCTTGCTGTCCCAGGCCACGGCGTAGGTGTAGCGGGCATCGCGGGCGCCGCGCAGCAGGCGCGTGCGCGCGCCGCCGGTCCCGGGCGAGTTGCCCGACCACTCGAAGACGGCAGCGGCGTCGGCGCCGCTCGCCCAGCGCTCGCCGTGCAGCCCTGGCAGTGCCGCGGCGTCCAGCCGCTCGAGCAGGTGTCCCAGCAGGTGGCGCTGGCTCACGCCCGGGCTGGGCGCCGAGGCGGGGGCGGCTTGCGTCTGGCCGAGGTAGAGGGGCACGAGCAGGGCGCGCTCGGCGTAGGCTTCGGCGAAGTCGGCCTCTGCGGACAGCGCCGCGCCGCGCAGATGGGTCACGGCCCACAGCAGGGGGCGGCCGCCGCTCGCCTGGCGCAGCGCGTCGAGCAGCGCGGCGGCCTGCGTCGCGGGACCGCTCAGCTGCAGGTAGACGAAGAAAGGGCCGTCGCCCGTGCGCGCGGCGCGCCAGGCCTCGAGCAGCCCCGGCGGCGAGCCCGGCCCCGAGCGGGTCGTGAAACCCTGGAGCAGGGGCAGCGTGGCTGCGGGCCAGCCCTCCGTGCGCAGCGCGGCGGTCTCGAAGGCGTAGGCGTTGTGCAGCACCTCGGCCGCGGTGGTCCAGGCGCGCGCGAAGCCCGCCGGGACCGCACCGTCGGCTTCCACGCCGTGGGCGGCGGGCAGCAGGCCGGTCACGAGGCTCGCTGCGGAGGGCCAGACCACGGGCGAGGTGCACACCGCCTGGATCGAAGCGCCGCCGGCCTCCGGCGCCGCCGGCTCGCCCGCGGGCGGATCCTCGAAGGCGAGCACGGCGACGCTCCAGCCTTGGACCGGCGGCAGCGCGCGCAGCGGGCGGCCTTCGAGGTCGTAGGCGCGGCCCTCGGGCGCGGCCGGGGGCGCGGGTTGATCGCCGCAGCCGCTCGCGAGCCAGGCGCCGGCGGCGAGGAAAGCGTGCACGAGGAAGCGGCCGCGTGTCCGGCTCACGGCGCCTCCTCGGCGAGGCTGGCCTCGGGGGGGAGCGGTCGCGGCACCACGCCCTCACGGTAGCGGATGAGGGGCAGCGCGGGGCGCCCCTCGAGGAGCGGGCGACCCTGTTCGACGGCCGCGGCGTGCGCGTGCCAGGGCTCGAGGGCTCGCGCCAGCAGGTCGAAGCGGATGCGCTCGCCCGCGGCGTCGTGCGCGCCGACCTTCGCGGCTGCCGAGCGCATCAGCTTGACGAAGCCGCTGGCGTAGAAGCCGCGCTCGACGTGGAACAGCGCGGCCGCGTACTGGATCAGGCCCTGGAGCCAGTCGCGGCGCTCGTCCTCGGCCTCGTTCCAGAGCGTCTCCCAGTCCTCGTGGGCGCCGTGGAAGTCACCCGTGTTCCACAGCGCGACCGCGCGGTCGAAGAGAGCGTCGGCGTGGGGGCCGTCCATTCCCCCATGGAACCACGCCGAGGCGGGGGAGGGGCTGCAGTTCCGGGCGGAGGTCAGCGCGTTGGCGGGCAGTCGGAGGGAGGGCGATCCACGACGGATGCCGGTGCGCCGGCCCCGTGGCCCCCCGACTCGCGCCAGGCTCCCTGGGCGAGCGAGCCCCAGAGGCGGTCGCGCGTGCGCTCCATGGCCTTGCAGAAGGCCTCGTCGAACGGCAGGTCGCGCACCACGCCGTCGGCGCCTGCACGGTTGCGGCGCTCCTCGGGGTCCGAGCGCAGATCGTAGGCTTCCTCGCTCACGGTCCCGGCCAGGATGTCGTAGGTGCCGATGTACTTCCAGGCGCTGGAGCGCACGGAGCCCAGGAGGGCCGCGGACAGGCCGGCTGTGTGCATCTGCGTGCGCACCTCCTGGGCCTCGACCGGGCGGCCGGGGCCGTCTGCCTCCAGCAAGGGGAGGAACGAGCGCCCCTCGATGTCGTCGGGCGGCGGAGCGCCCAGCCAGGCCAGCACGCTGGGAAAGAGGTCCGTGAGCCCGACGGAGCCGCCGATCTGCTGCGCCCGGTGGAAGGGGGGCGGCCCGCGCAGCACCAGGGGCACGCGCAGGAGCTCGTCGTAGAGCTGGCGACCGTGCAGCAGCATGCCGTGCTCGCCGAATGCCTCGCCGTGGTCGCCGGTCACGATCAGGAGCGTGTTCTCGAGCAGCCCGCGCCGCTCCAGGCTCGCCACCGCCTGCGCGACGAGGCCGTCCACCCAGCCGAGGCCGGCGCGGTACGCGGCCTCCATCCGAGGCGCGATGGACGGGCCCGGGTCGGTGGCCAGGCCCGACCACATGTAGCGGACGAGCTCGGTCTGCAGGGGACGGTAGCGCGGATGGCGGCGCAGCACGACGCGCTGCGCGTCGTCGGTGGTCGAACGCAGCAGCAGCTCGGCGATGGACGGCTCGGCCCCCAGTGCCTCGAGCGAGGCCAGCGCCTCGACCTCTTGCTGCGCGAACTGCTCGGCGGTGGGCCCGCCCGGGGGGTGGCTGGCCGCGCCGTAGGGGTCGTGGGCCTCGAAGCTGTGCATGTAGAGGAAGAACGGCCGCGCTGGATCGCGCTCGGCGGTCCAGGCATCGAGCTCGGTGTCGATCCGCTGGAGGTAGAAGCCCTCGCGGGCTGTGTCGAAGCCGTCGTCGAGGGCCGTGGACATGCCGGCGCTGAAGGAGCCGAAGAGCCCGCAGGTCTGGTAGCCGAGCGAGGAGCGCATGACCTCGGCCCAGGTCGTGAGGTGCGCCACCCGGGCGCCGACGGGATCCTCGGTGGTCAGGCCGTGCTCGCGCGGCAGCATGCCCGTGAACAGGCTCAACATCGAGGGTAGGGTCCAAGGGGCGGCGCTGCTCGCTTCGGTGAAGCACACACTGCGACCAGCCAGCCGCGAGAGGTAGGGCATGGCCGCGCCGGGCCCGGGGGTCGGATCCACGGCGTCGGCCCGCAGCGTATCGATGAGCAGGACCACCACGTTCGGCCGCACGGCGCCGCCTGCGAGGGGATGCAGCGCACGACCCTCGGCGTCGTACGCCCGCGCGGGCCTCGGCAGGGGGCGATCCTCCGGCTCTCCGCAGGCGGCAGCGGCAAAGGCAGCCGCGAGCAGGGCGAGCGCCGGCAGCGCGCCGGCAGGGCGGCGCTGAGGCAACAGCCTCTCCAGCGGAGGGGACATCACGGTAGGGCCGGACCTGCGCCGCCAGCCGGCCCATCCATGCGCGTGTCCCTCCGCTGGGGCCCTCTGCTTGACCAGCGCGTCTCCACAGGTGGGGAAGGGGAAACCCATGCGTCTCCCGACGACACGCCCAGGACGCCTTCAGCGCGTGGGCGCGCAGCTCGACGCGGGCCGTTCGACCGCCGTGCCGTAGGCGCCCGCGCTGTAGCCCTGCCGCACGCTCCATACGGCGTGGGCCGCCGAGCCCCACAGCCGGTCGCGTGCGCGCTCGAGGGCGACGCAGAACGCCTCGTCGAAGGGCAGGTCCGACACGAACCCGTCTGCGCCCGCCAGGTTGCGAGTCTCGAGTGGATCGCTGCGCAGGTCGTAGGCCTCTTCGCGCAACGTGCCGGCGACCTGGTCGAGCGTGCCGATGTACTTCCATGCGGCGTGGCGCACGGAGACGACCACCCCGACGGAGAGGCCCCCCGTGTGCGCGTGCGTGCGAGACTCCTCCGCCAGCACGGGGCGACCCGGCCCCGGCGCAGCGAGGGCATCGAGGAAGGAACGGCCCTCGATCTCATCGGGCGCGGGTGCTCCCAGCCACGCGACGATGGTCGGGAACAGGTCGGTGAGGCCCACCGAGCCCGTGACCTGGAGCGGACGGTCGAAGGGGGGCGGACCGCGCAGGATGAGCGGCACGCGGAGCAGCTCGTCGTAGAGCTGCCGGCCGTGCAGCAGCATGCCGTGCTCGCCGAAGGCCTCGCCGTGGTCCGCGGTCACGACCAGCAGCGTGTTCTCGAGCAGGCCGCGCGCACGCAGGAGGTCGAGCGTCGATTGGATGAGTCCGTCCACCCAGCGCAGGCCGGCACGGTAGGCGCCCTTGAGCTCCTCCGTCAGGCCCGGCTCGGGCTCGGTTGCCAGGCCGGACCAGAGGTAGCGCGTGATGGCGCTTTGGAAGGGGCGCAGGCGCGGGTGCGTGCGCAGCAGGAAGCGCTGCTCGCCGTCGAGGACGGAGGCGCGCAGGAGGTCGGCCGTGGGCGGGTTCGTGCCCAGCGCCTCCAACGCTGCCAGCGCTCGCGCGCTCTCCTTGGCTCCACCCGGGGGGTGGTTGGCCTGGCCATAGGGATCGTGCGCCTCGAAGGAGTGCAGGTACAGGAAGAAGGGCCGATCGTGCCGCCGGCTCGCCATCCAGCGGTCGAGCTGCTGTGAAGCCTGCTGCAGCTCGAAGCCGGCGGTCACATGCTCGAAGCCCTCGCCGAGGGCCGTCACGACCCCCGCAGGCATGCCGCCGAAGTAGGCCGCCGTCTGGTAGCCGAGCGTGGAGCGCATGACCTCGGCCCAGGTGGCCAGCCGCTCGAGGCGCGGCTCGCCACTGTCGTCGCCCGTGATGCCGTGGCGCTGGGGCAGGTGACCGGTGAACAGGCTGGCGAGCGCCGGCAGCGTCCAGGGCGCGCTGCTGCTTGCCTCGGAGAAGCACACGCTCTCCCGCGCGAGTCGCGAGAGGTAGGGCATGTCGCCGCCGGCCTCCGCGTCAGGCTGGACCGCATCGGCTCGCAGCGTGTCGATCGTCAGGACGATCACATTGGGGCGCTGGGCCCGGGCTGGTACGGGGGAGCTCGCATGGCCGCTCGCGTCGTAGGCGCCCATGTGGCGCGGCGCGAGCGGTGCCTCTCGCTCCCGGCACGAGGCCGCCGGCAGCGCGCAGGTGAGCGCGAGGAGGATGCGGCGAGGCAGCACGCGGATCTCCACGAGTGGCGCATCCACCCTAGGCGTGGCCGCGGCGGCTGCACGGCCCTTCCCAGCGCCCAATCGCGCGATCGGGGCCTTCTGCCCGCATAGTCTGTTTCCAGCGCCGGCCTGCGCGGGACGCGACGACACTCGCGGGCAACCTGGTTGCCAGCCCGCCGTGGACGCAGGCCTCAACGCCCCGCGGGGTCTCCGAGCTGCGGACGCTGCCGCTGGGATGTGCGCAGCGGCTGCATGCGCGCGCGCTCTACGCGCCAGTAGACCTCCGAGGGAGCACTTCCGATCCGATGTGAGCGGCCGCCGTCTGTTCCACGGACGCACGCCGCGCTACCTTTTGGGCCGTGACCACGCAGCACCCGACGAGCCGCCTGCGTGCCTGCGCGCTCCGCACGGGGCTTGCGCTCGGCGCGCTGCTGGCCTGGCTGCTCACGGCCGTCGGCTGCGGCGGGAGCGACGACCGGCCGCGACCGACGGCTGCCCCGAGCCCGCCCACGAACGTGGAGGGCTCGGCGTTCCGCTTCCTGGTCGATCCCGAGGGCGTGCGCCACGATATCCCGCTCGAGGACGTGAAGCGGGGCATCTCCGTGCCCAACCCGCGCGACAAGATCCCGGCCATCCTGGCGCCGCGCTTCGTGCCGGTGGGGGGGGCGGAGCACGTGGGGGCCCAGGAGCGCGTCATCGTCGTGGAAGTGGGCGCGGAGGCGCGCGCCTACCCGCTGCGCATCCTCGACGCGCACGAGCTGGTGAACGACGTGCTGGGAGGCGAGCCGTTGCTGGTGACCTGGTGCCCGCTGTGCCGCAGCGCCATGGTCTTCGAGCGGCGCGTGGCCGGCGTCGTGCGCACCTTCGGCGTGAGCGGCTTCCTCTACCGCTCGGACGTGCTGATGTACGACCATCAGAGCGAGTCGTTCTGGAGCCAGATCGCGGGGCGCGCGGTGCTGGGGCCGCTCTCCGGCACGCCGCTGGTGGAGCGGCCCGCGCGCCTGACCGCCTTTGCGGCCTTCCGCGCCGAGCATCCCGAGGGACAGGTCCTTGGGCCCGAGCAGGAGGGGCGCTCGTCGGCCGACTACCGGCGCAGCCACTACGACGACTACCACGCGCGTCCCGGCCTGATGTTCCAGGTGGACGCCTACGACCGCCGGCTCGGGCTCAAGGAGGAGGTGCTGGGCGTGGCCGTGGGCGGGGCCGCGCACGCCTGGTCGCTGGCCTGGTTGCGCGCGCAGCCCTCCGGCCCGGTCGAGGTCGTCGTGGGCGCGCAAGCGCTCCGGCTGCTCTGGGACGGCGCGGCGGACGAGGTGCGGGTGACGGACGCGGCGGGCAACGCCGTGGCGCACCTGCGCTGCTACTGGTTCGCCTGGTACGCCTTCCACCAGGACACCGGGCTCACCGGCGGGGCCTCGACCCGCTGAGGAGGTCCGCTCGACCCCTGGGGCGCGCGCGGGGCCAGGGCGGGGCGGTGGGGTATAGTGAGAACGATTCTCATAATCCTCCCCCCGGTCCCCCGCCGCGCATGTCCCCCGCCTTCCCGCCCCTCTCCTGCACCCTGGCCGAGCTACCGGTCGGGGGCCGCGGGCGCATCACGCGCGTGGAGGGCGCCCCCGCCGTCGCCCAGCGCCTGCTCGAGATGGGGCTGGCCCCCGGCACGGACGTGGAGGTGGTGCGCTTCGCGCCCCTGGGCGATCCGATGGAGGTCCGCTTGTGGGGCTACCTGCTCACGCTGCGCAAGGGCGACGCGCGCGGCATCGCGCTGGAACGCCTGACGTGAGCTCGCCGGTCCCCGCCGCCGCCACCGGGCGCCTCGAGCGCTGGGTTGCCGTGCTCGGCAACCCCAACGTCGGCAAGAGCACGCTCTTCAACGCCCTCACCGGGGGCACCGCGCGCACGGGCAACTACCCGGGCGTCACGGTTGAGCGCACCGTGGGCACCCTGCGCGGCACGCCCGAGGGGCTGGTCGTGCGCCTGATCGACCTGCCCGGCACCTACAGCCTGGCGGCGCGCTCCCCCGACGAGATGGTCGCGGTGGACGTGCTGCTCGGACGGCGCGCCGACACGCCGCGGCCGGCGGCCGTGCTCGTGGTGCTCGACGCCACGAACCTGCAGCGCAAACTCTACCTGGCCACGCAGGTGCTCGAGGTGGGCCTGCCGGTGGTGCTGGCGCTCAACCTGAGCGACGACGCCAGGAAGCGCGCCATCACGATCGACGCGGCGGCGCTGGGCGCGGCCCTGGGCGTGCGCGCCGTGCCCACGGTGGCCCATCGTGGCGAAGGCACCGTGGAGCTCACGCGCGAGATCGTCGCGGCGCTCGATCGGCCCGCCCCCCCGACCCCCCTCTCCTGGCCCCCGGCGCTGCTGGCGGCCGAAGCCGATCTGGCCGCGGCGCTGCCCGCGCTCACGCCGCTGGAGCGCCGGCGCGCGCTGCTCGACGTCGGCGGCGAGGCCGAGGCGCGGGCCCACGCGGCGGCCCCCGTGGCGCGCGGCGCTCTGGAGGCCGCGCGCGAGCGCCTGCGGGCGGCGGGGCATGGCCCGGGCCTCGAGGCGGGCGTGCGCTACGGGTTCCTGGCGCCGTTGGTGACGCGCTGCGTGACCAAGCCCGCGGTCGCGCCGCCCACGCACTCCGACCGCATCGATGCCTGGCTGACGCACCCCCTGTTCGGCACCCTGGGGCTGGTGGCGATCATGACGCTGCTCTTCATGGCGATGTTCGCCTGGGCCGAGCCGTTGATGGTCCTGATCGAAGAGGGCTTGATCGGGAGCTTCTCGACCTGGGTCGCGGGCCTCGAGGTGCTCGGGGACGGGTTGCTCAAGAGCCTGCTGGTGGAGGGGATCCTGGCCGGCGTGGGCGGCGTGCTCGTCTTCCTGCCGCAGATCGTGATCCTCTTCGGGCTGCTGGCCCTGCTCGAGGGCTGCGGCTACATGGCCCGCGCGGCCTTCCTGATGGACCGCCTGCTGCGCGGCGTGGGCCTCTCGGGGCGCTCGTTCATCCCCATGCTCTCCTCCTTCGCCTGCGCCATCCCCGGCATCATGGCCACGCGCACCATCGAGAGCCGGCGCGACCGCATCGCCACAATCCTCGTGGCGCCGCTCATGTCGTGCAGCGCGCGCATCCCCGTGTACCTGATCCTGATCGGCGCGTTCGTCCCCGCGGCGACCGTGCTGGGCCTCCTGCCCCTCCAAGGCCTGGTGTTCGCCGCGATGTACTTCGTGGGCATCCTGGTGGCGATCCCCGTCGCGTTCCTCTTGAAGCGCACCTTGCTCAAGGGCGACACGCCCTCGTTCCTGGTCGAGCTGCCGCCCTACCGCTTCCCGCGGGCGCGCGTGGTGGCGAGCGCCATGTGGCGCAACGGGCGCGAGTTCGTGGTGCGCGCGGGCACGCTGATCCTGGCCACCAGCATCGTGGTCTGGGCCCTGGGCACCTTCCCGCGCCACCCCGACCCGGGGGCCGAGGGACGCGCCGAGGTGGCGCGCTTCGACACGGCCCAGGCGCGGGCGGCCGAGCTTCGGGCCATCGAGCGCGCCGCGCAGGAGCAGGCGCGCGCGCTTGGGGCAAGCCAACCCCCCGCGGTGCGCGAGGCCGTCGAGGAAGCCTTCGCGCGCTTCGAGGCCGCCGAGCGAGAGCAGGCGGCGTCCGTCGCTGCCGCGCGTACGGAGCTGCTCGAGGCTGCCGCGGTGCACGCCGTCGGAGCGCAGCAGCGGCAGTCCTACCTGGGCCGCATGGGGCACTTCGTCGAGCCCGTCTTCGCGCCCCTGGGCTGGGACTGGAAGGTCTCGATGGCCGTGATCGCCTCCTTCCCGGCGCGCGAGGTGGTGGTGAGCACGCTCGCGGTGATCTACGACCTCGACGCCGGCACCGAGGCGGAGAGCGAGACCCTGCGCCAGCGCCTCAAGGACGCGCGCTGGGAGGCCGGCCCCAGGGCCGGGAGCCCCGTCTTCGACCTGGCCTCGGCGCTGGCCCTGATGGTCTTCTTCGCGCTCTGCGCGCAGTGCGCCAGCACGCTGGTGGTGATCCGCCGCGAGACCGGGCGCTGGGCCTGGGCCGGCTTCACCTTCGTCTACATGACCGCGCTGGCCTGGCTGGGGGCCTGGATCACGGTGCTCATCGTGCGCGCGGTAACCTAGGGGTATGGAACTCGCCCTCGTCCTCGTCGTGGTGGGCTTGGCCGCCTTCTTCCTGGCGCGGCGTGCGCGTCGCAGCCTGGGCTCGGGGGGCTCGGGGGGCGGCTGCGGCTGCGGCACGGTCAAGCCCGGCTGCTCGGCGCCCAAGGCCACCGACCCCGTCCAGCGCTGAGGGCGCGGCTGGGCGCGGGTTGAACCGCGGATAACCTCGCTGCGTTCGCCGATAGGTCCCCCGGAGTCTCCCCGCATGCGTTGCTTCACGCTCGTCCTCCTGCTGCTCGCCCTGCCGCTCGCCTCCTGCGGAGACAGGGACCAGCCTCGCGCGCAGGGCAACCCGGTGCCGGCGGGCCCTGCGGCCGAGCCCGCCGCGGCGAACGCCACGACCCTCGCCCAGGCGGCGCTCGCGAAGGGCGCGGCGCTGCTGCGCTCGCTGCAAGGCGAGGACGGCTCCTTTGGCGACCCGCAGATCAAGATGCCGGGCAACGTGGGCTACACGGCGATGGCCCTGGCGGCTCTGGCCGGCGCCCTGCCTCGTGAGGAGCGCGCGACCGACGCCGCGCTCGCCAAGGCCCTGGCCTACGTCGTCAAGCACCAGCAGGCCGACGGCTCGATCTGGGACAACGAGCGCTTCGTCACCTACCAGACCAGCGCGGCGATCTCGGCCCTGTCGCTGGTGCGCAGCCCGCCGCTGGCCTCGGTGCAGGCCAGGGCGCGCGACTTCCTGGCCTCAACCCAGATCCAGGGCTCGGCCGAGGACCCCTCCTTCGGCGGCTTTCCCTACAAGAGCAAGAAGCCCCAGGCAGCCGACCTCTCGAACCTGCAGTTCGCCGCCGACGCCCTGGCGCGCGCCGGGCTGCCGGCCGACCACCCGGTGTGGCAGCGCATCCAGAGCTACTTGAAGCGCGTGCAGAACTACAGCGAGGGCAACGTCCTCGAGCTGCTGGCCGAGATTGAGGGCGAGCAGGCCACGGTCGTCGCCGGCAACGACGGTGGCGGCACCTACGCTCCCGACCAGGGCAAGGCGGGCGTCGTCAAGCGCCCCGACGGCAAGGTCGAGCTGCGCTCGTACGGCTCGATGACCTACGCGCTGCTCAAGTGCCTGATCTTGAGCGGCGTCGATCCCGCCGACCCGCGTGTGGTGGCGGCACTGGGCTGGATCACGAAGAACTGGACGCTCGAGCGCAACCCGGGCTTCGAGGAGTCCAAGGATCCGGCCGTGGCCGGCCAGCAGGGACTCTACTACTACTACTTCACCCTGGCGCGCACGCTGGCGCTCTACGAGAAGGTGACCAAGAAGCCGCTGAGCGTGAAGGATGCCGACGGCAACCCGCATGACTGGCGAGCCGAGATGGCCGCGCGGCTGGTGTCCCTGCAGGGCCCGGACGGCGGCTGGATGAACGAGAAGTCCGAGCGCTGGGACGAGGACTCGCGCACGCTGGTGACCGCCTATGCGCTGCAGGCTCTGGCGATGGCGCTGGGCCAGCTCGACTGAGCGTGGGGCGCGCCGTTCCCCTGCCGTCCCGGGCCGCGCGGCGCGTGGCGTTCGTCGCTGCGCTGCCGGCCCTAGCCGGGGCGCTCGTGGCCGCCTTCGCCGGAGGCGGGGCGGAGGGGCGCTTCCGCTGCGGGTTGGCGGCGCTGGCTGCCGCGGCGGCCGTGTTCGCCTTCGCCCAGCTCACCTTGCGTCAGGCCGTGGCCGCGCTCGCCTTCGGCTCCGCGGTGGTGGGAGCGCTGCTGTGGGCCGTCGGCGCCACGCCTGAGGGCGCGCTGGCCGCGCTGGCCTTGACGGCGGGCATGGGACTGGCGGCGGTGGGCCTCTCCGCTCTGGGCCGGGCGGTGGGCGCGCCGGCGGTGGGAGCCGGCGCCGTGGCGCTGGCCCTGCTGACGGCCGGCTTGACTGGTCTGTTCTGGGCCGACCCGCTGGCCGAGCGCCTGCCGCGACCGGCACGCTGGGGCGTGCGCCAGGCGCTGCTGCATCTGGACGCGGGCACGGCGTTGGCCTACGACGCCGCGCGCTTCGACCGGCTGCTGGACCTGCCCGTCTACACCGCGGTGCCGCTCGCGGCCTCGTCCATCGAGCGCCCCCGGGCCCCCGTGACGTCGGCCTTGTGGGGCGCGCTGGGGCTCTCGTGCGCGGTGGGGGTGGCGGGGCTGCGCGCGCTTCGGAGGCATTCCGCGCGGGGGCCGTAGCATCGCGCCGTGAGCGCCTCCCCCGATCTCGCGCGGGCCCACATCGTCATCGCCGGCCTCGGTGGCATCGGCTGTCCGGCGGCCTGGGGCCTGGCCGAGGCGGGCGTGGGGCGCCTCACGCTGGTCGATCCCGACGTGGTGACGCTGCACAATCTGCCGCGTCAGGTGCTCTTCCGCTCCACCGACCTTGGCCGGCGCAAGGTCGAGGCGGCCGCCGAGCGGCTCAAGCGCCCGGGCCTGACGCTGACGGCGCTCAAGGCGCCGCTCGACGGCCGCAACGCCAACGACCTGCTCTACGGCGCCAGCCTGCTGATCGACGCCACCGACGGCGCGCGCGCCAAGGACGGCTTGAACGCCCTGGCCGTGGAGCGCGGCGTGCCGCTGATCCACGCCGCCGGCGTGCGTTCCGAGGGGCGCCTGCTCGACGTCCCGGCGGGCGGGAGGCCCTGCCTGGCCTGCATCTTCGGGCGCTTGGGCGCCGAGGAGGGCGGCACCTGCTCGGACCTGGGCGTGTGGAACGGGGTGGTCGGCGCGGTCGGCTTCCTGGCGGCCCTCGCGGCGCTGCGCCGTCTGGCGGATCCGCGCGCGGCGAGCGGCGGCTACGAGGTCCTGGACCTGGAGCAGCGGCGCTGGACGCGGCTGGAGGCGCGGGCCGAGGCCGAGTGCGGCGTGTGCGGCGAGCGCGGGCGGCCCGACGGGCGTGCCTACGTCTTCGCCGACGTCGCGGCAGACACCGGCGCACGCGCGCCCGCGCCGCCGGGGGTCCTCGACCTGAGCCTCGAGCGCTGTCCCATGAACCTGCTGCGCGCGCGCCAGAGGCTCGACGCGGCGGCCAACGGCGACATCGTGGAGATCTGGCTCGGACTGGAAGGGGCCGCGACCGTGCCCGACGGCGTCCGCGCCCTGGGGCACGCGGTGCTGGTCGAGGAGCCGCTGGGCATGGGCTTGCGCCTGCGCGTGCGGCGCGCCTGGAGGCCCGATCCCGACGTTCCCGAGCCGATGGAGCGCCAGGACCTGGAGCGCTTCGCGCGCCAGATCGTGCTGCCCGGCTTCGGCGAGCAGGGGCAACGGCGCCTGGCCAGCGCACGCGTGGTGCTGCGCGGCCCCGCGCCCGGCGTGGAGGTGGCACGCACCTACCTCGCCGCCGCGGGCCTGGGATCGGTGGATGTGCGCTCCGGCCGCGGGCTGGCCGCGAGCCTGCCCGGCGTGGGGGTTGCTTGGTCCGCGCGCGCGGGCGCCGAGGGACGGCTCGGGGTGGCCCGTGCGCCGTGGATCGAGCCGCCGGGCCAGCCGGGGCCCACCTTCTCGCCGCTCGAGGGCATGCTCCTGGGCGCTCTCCTGGCCGACACGGTGCAGCGTGCCTTGATCGGCGGCCAGTCGCCGGCCGATCTCACGGCACCGGGCGCGCCTGCCTAGCGGTAGTTGCCGAGCTGACGGAACGCGCCCGCGTAGAAGCTGATCACGCGGGCGCCCACGATCAGCCCGATGGCCAGCATGATCAGGGGCAACGCCTTGGCGAGCGTGCGTGTGCGGCGCAGCGCGGCGTCCTCGTGCAAGCGCACGGCGGAGGCCAGGCACTCACGTCCCAGCGAGCCGGTGAGCTCGCCCGTGCGCAGGCCCACGGCCTGCGCGGGGGGCACGTCGCGCCAGGCGGCCGCCAGCGGCTCGCCGCGCGCCACGTGGCTCTCGGCGCGCACGAGGTCGCGGCCCACCCGGCCGTGGGGGCCCGAGGCGCGCGCGAGGGGCAGCGCCTCGCTCAGCGGCACGCCGGCGTCGTAGAGCGTGCCCAGGGCCTCGAGCGCCTCCGCGTCCTGCTCCTCGACGCGCGCGCTGAAGGGGAAGCGGAAGGGGAGCGGGCGATCGGGCGTGGGCCGGCGGCGCGCGTAGAGCCAGAAGCCGTAGAGCGGGACCAGGGGCAGCAGGAACCACAGCAGCGCCGAGCCCAGGCGCCGCTGCATCAGGTCGGGAAGGGGGAGCAGCAGGGCCGCGATGTGCGCGAGCATGAGCGGGTAGGCCAGGGCCGCACGGCGTCGGCCGCGGTCGCGGTGTGCCTCCTCGTGCCGGCGCGAGAGCGCCTCGAGAGCCGGTTCCAGGGATCCGCCGGCCTCGCCCGCGCGCAGCAATGCGAGGTCGATCGGCTCCACGGCTCCGATCAGGGCGCGCGAGAGGGGCTCGCCCTGCTCCACGCGCGTGCGCGCCAGGGCCCAGGCCTCCGAGGCCGGCGCGGCCGAGGCCAGCGCGGCGGGCCAGCCGATGCCCGCCCGATGCAGCGCGGCCAGCGAGCGGTACGTGGAGGCGAGGTCAGCCACGAGGGGCTAGCCTACGTCACCGGTGGCGGACGCTCGCCACGAAGGGAGTCCGGGGTGGACTCTGCCTGTGCGGATTGGTGGGGACCTTTGGTTCGATCCCCCAGCCCAGCGCACCGACCGCGCGCTGGGAAGGCAGACGAGGACCGGACGGGGGGGGTACCATCTGCTTCCCGGAGGCCCGCATGAGCCAAGAAGTCCTCTGTCCCAACCCCTCCTGCGGCAAGAAGTACCGCCTCCAAGGCGAGATCCCGGCCGAGTTCACCTGCACAAAGTGCGGGCAGACCATGGATCTCTCGGCTTTTGCCCCCGCGCCGGCGCCCAAGCAGACGGGTGCGCCCTCCACGCGCTCCGCTCGGCGCGGCGGTTCGACGCGTGGCTCGCGCAGCCGCCGCGAGCCCGAGGAGGAGGAAGACGAGGGCCGCGCGCGTTTCCAGCCCCCGCCCAAGTCCAACGCCGGCCTGATCTGGGCCGGCGTCGGCGTGCTGCTGCTCCTGTTCGTCCTGGTTTACGCCGTGGTGACCAACAAGGCGACGGAGGACGAGCGCAACGCGGCCAAGCTCGCTGGCACGCCGGGGACGGCGCCCGGCGTGCCCCTGACGCCCGGCCTGCCGACGCCGGCCGGGGACGTGGTGCCGGGAGGCTTGCAGCCAAGCGCCGTTGTCCCCGGCATGACGCCTGCCGTCCCCGGCCCGTCGGGTCCCCCCGATCCTGCCCCGCCGCCGTCGTCCACGCGGCTGAGCTCCATCGCGCTCAGGGTCTGGGATCCTCCGGCGGAGCTCAACGTCACGGCCGATGAGAAGGAACGCATCGAGCGCGCCCTCGACACAGCGCTCAACGACACGGGCCGGGCCGTGCAGGAGGCGCAGGCCGTTCTCGTGGGCCTGGGCCGCAAGTCGATCTGGCGCGTGGTGAGCCAGTTCAAGCACATCCAGGACACCGACACCTTCGAGAAGCGGCCTGGTCTCGTCAAAGCGATGGTCGTCGACCGCATCCTGCGCTCCATCGACGGCTACCTGGAGCGCAGTCTCAAGGTCCTCGATCGGATCAACCCGGAGTCCTCGCCGGACTGGGCCACGAACGTGGCCAGGCGCTGGAACAGCTGGCTCGAGAAGGGCGCCTGGAAGAACGAGCAGAAGCCCTGGGACCCGCGCGTGGACATGCAGGACGAGGCCGGTGATGTGCCCACCCCGCGCAGCGGAGCGGGTGGGGGGCGCTGACGCAGGTGGCCCGTGCCTGAGCCGGCCTCCCCCCCGGCCCCCCGACGCAAGCGCAATGCTTCCCTCGCCCCGCTTGGCGAGCGGGCCGACTTCAAGCTGACCAGCGCGTTTCGGCCCGCCGGCGATCAAGCCGCGGCCATCGAGACGCTGGTGAAGGGCTACGGCGAGGGGCACGCCCACCAGGTGCTGCTGGGCGTGACCGGCAGCGGCAAGACCTTCACCGTGGCCAACGTGATCGCCAGGCTCGGGCGGCCGACCTTGGTCCTGGCGCCCAACAAGACCCTCGCGGCACAGCTCTTCGACGAGTTCCGCGATCTGTTCCCGCACAACGCGGT
This sequence comes from Planctomycetia bacterium, assembly GCA_031413835.1. Taxonomy (GTDB): domain Bacteria; phylum Planctomycetota; class PLA2; order PLA2; family JAEUHO01; genus CAXQZU01. The sequence continues at coordinate 4,856 of JANOFW010000155.1, read as the reverse complement.
GGAGTACTTCGTCTCCTTCTACGACTTCTACCAGCCCGAGGCCTACGTCCCCACCGCCGACCTCTACATCGAGAAGGACGCCAGCATCAACGACCGCATCGACCGCATGCGGCACGCGGCCACCAAGTCGGCGCTGACGCGGCGCGACACGATCGTGGTCGCCAGCGTCTCGTGCATCTACGGCCTGGGCTCGCCCGAGGAGTACAAGGCCTACCATGTGTGGGTGAACGAGGGCGACACCCTCGACCGCGACGTGTTCCTGCGGCGCCTGGCGCGCATCCGCTACCGGCGCGACGACTACGGCCTGGCGCGCGGCACCTTCCGGGTGCGTGGCGACGTGGTGGAGGTGGGCGCCTCCGACCTGCAGGACCGCGTCGTGCGCATCGAGTGGTTCGGCGACACGGTCGAGCGCATCGAGGAGGTAGACGCGCTCACGGGCGAGGTCTACACGCGCAGGCCCGCGGCCTCGTTCTTCCCCTCCAGCCACTACATGAACAGCGACGACGCCCTGGCGCGGGCCATCACGGCCATCGACGCCGAGCTGGTGGAGCGGCTCGTGTGGTTCAGGAAGCACGGCAAGGTGGCGGAGGCGGACCGTCTGTCGCGGCGCACGCGCTACGACCTCGAGCTGATGCGCGAGACGGGCTTCTGCCCCGGCATCGAGAACTACTCGCGGCATCTGGATGGGCGGCTGCCGGGCGAGGCGCCGGCCACGCTGCTCGAGTACTTCCCGGAGGACTTCCTGCTGGTGGTGGACGAGAGCCACGTTTCGATCCCGCAGGTGGGGGGCATGCACGCCGGCGACCGCAGCCGCAAGCAGAACCTGGTGGACTACGGCTTCCGGTTGCCCTGCGCGCTCGACAACCGCCCGCTCACCTTCGCCGAGTTCGAGGAGCGCATCGCGCTCGCGCTCTACGTCAGCGCCACGCCCGGTCCCTGGGAGCGGGCCAAGGCCGGCGACGCCGTGGCCGAGCAGGTGATCCGCCCCACGGGACTCGTGGATCCTCCCGTCGAGGTGCGCCCCGCGCGCGGGCAGGTGGACGACCTGCTGGCCGAGGTGCGGGCCACGGTGGCAAAGGGCGAGCGCGTGCTGGCCACCACGCTCACCAAGCGCATGGCCGAGGAGCTGACCGAGCACCTGGGCGAGGTGGGGGTCAAGGCCCGATACATGCACAGCGACGTGACCACGCTGCAGCGTGCCGAGATCCTGCGCGACCTGCGGCTGGGGGTCTTCGACGTGCTGGTCGGGATCAACCTCTTGCGCGAGGGGCTTGACCTGCCGGAGGTGGGCCTGGTGGCCGTGCTCGACGACGACAAGGAGGGCTTCCTGCGCAGCGAGACCAGCCTGATCCAGGTCTCGGGTCGTGCGGCGCGAAACCTCGAAGGCCGGGTGATCTTCTACGCCGACCGCGCCACCGGCAGCATGACGCGCGCGCTCTTCGAGATGGCGCGCCGCCGCGGCATCCAGGGCGCCTGGAACAAGGAGCACGGCGTCACGCCGCGCAGCGTCGTGCGCGCCATCCGCGACACGGTGGGGGCGGTCTACGCCGAGCGCGACTACGTGGACGTCGCGGGGCTCGTCTCGCCGGGGATGAGCGAGCGCGACCCGCGCCCGCTCCCCGAGCGGCGCGACGACCTCGAGCGCCGCATGCGCGCCGCGGCGCGCGAGCTCAAGTTCGAGGACGCTGCGCGCCTGCGCGACGAGCTCAAGCGCGTCGAGACGCTGCTCCTGAAGGCGGGCGAGAGCGCGGAGCGCGCCGCGGAGGATGCCGAGCCCGGCTCGACCCCGGGCACGTGAGGCCGTCGACCGGTCAAGAACCCGTGCGCGGGCCGAGAGACAGGATCGCGACCCCGATCAAGAGGCTTCCCGAGAGAATGGCGTATACGAGGCCTTGGCCGTGACTGCCCTCGCTGAGCGCTGCGATGGTCAGCCCCGCGCCTGCGACGAAGTAGATCGCGATCATGAGGGACCGTCCGCTGGTGCGCGGCGTGCCGTCCGCGTCTGTCTGCATCCGTAGCCTCCGGGTGAGCCCGCGCCCCAGTGTCCCACGGACGGCCGCTCTCTGGTAGAGCGTAGGCCTCTCCCGGAGCGCCGCCCATGGCCCATTCCACTGCCGAACCCGTCCCCAGCAGCAGGGAGCACGACTACCCGCACCTGCGGGCGGGGATCCCGATGCTCATCGTCGGGATCCTGGCCTGTCTGACGCTGGTGCTGATCCCGGTGGGTGCGCTCCTGCTGCGCGGGCTGGTGCTCGTCGAGCCCAACCACAGCCTGGTGGTGCTGCTCTTCGGCACCTACAAGGGCACCATCCGCCGCTCGGGCTTCTTCTGGATCAACCCGTTCACCTCGCGCACGAAAGTCTCGCTCAAGGCGCGCAACTTCGACAGCGCCCACCTGAAGGTGAACGACCTGCGCGGCAACCCGGTGGAGATCGGCGCCGTGGTGGTCTGGCGCGTGAGCGACACGGCCCAGGCGAGCTTTGACGTGGAGAACTACGTCACCTACGTGGCCATCCAGACCGAGTCCTCCATCCGCGCCAGCGCCTCCAAGCATCCCTACGACTCGGCCCAACCGGGGCAGACCTCGCTGCGCGGCGACAGCGACGAGGTGAACCTGGAGTTGAGGACCCAGCTCTCCGAGCGCCTCGCGCGCGCGGGCGTCGAGGTGCTCGAGGTGCGCATCAGCCACCTGGCCTACGCCCCCGAGATCGCGGGCGTGATGCTCAGGCGCCAGCAGGCCGAGGCCATCATCGACGCGCGCACGCGCATCGTCGAGGGCGCCGTGAGCATGGTGAAGATGGCCCTCGACCAGCTCCACGAGCAGGGTGTGGTCAAGCTCGACGAGGACCGCAAGGCCGCCATGGTGAGCAACCTGCTCGTGGTGCTGTGCTCCGAGGCCCAGACCACGCCGATCGTGAACGCGGGCGTCTGAGCGGTTGCGAGGCGCGAGGGCTTTGCATGGAGCGCACAAGTTGGCATCGTCGAGCGCTGGCTCTCGTGGGCGCCGTCATCTGCGCCCCTCTCGCCTGGTCGTTCTTCGATGAAGGCAACACGGTCCGAGGCCTGGGGTTCGTTCTCGTGGGACTGGCGCTGCTGCTCGGTGCCTCAGGGCGCCTCGATCAGGACGGGGGCTCCGGGCGGAAGCGGATCCTGCTACTGGCCGCGCTCGCGCTGCTCGTCGGTCTCGCCCTGGTCTACGGCGACCAAATTGTGCGCCTGTGGCACCGGCTCACATAGGAGCCCCGGCGTCGCTCCGTATCCTGGGGTGGTGTCCTCCGAGCCGTCCTCGTCCGCCGTCGCACTCGCGGAACGCGTCGCGCGCCTCCCCGCGGAACCCGGCGTCTACGTGTGGAAGGACGCGCACGGACGCGCGCTCTACGTGGGCAAGGCCGACAACCTGCGCAGCCGGGTGCGCTCCTACTTGAACGAGGGCGGGGACGGACGCCCCCTCATCCGCCTGCTGATGCGCCGCGCGGCGGATGTGGACGTGATCGTCTGCAGCAGCGCCGGCGAGGCGCTGCTGCTCGAGAACACGCTCATCAAGCAGGAGCGGCCGCACTACAACCTGCGCCTGAAGGACGACAAGTCCTACCTGCTGGTGCGCGTGGACCGTGAGCATCCCTTCCCGCGCTTGAGGCTGGTGCGCAAGGTGAAGCGCGATGGAGCGCTTTACCTGGGCCCCTTCGCCAGCGCCCGGGCCGTGCGCCGCACCCTGCGCTTCCTGCGCACGCGCTTCCCCCTGCGCACCTGCTCGGACCGCGAGCTGGCCGAGCGCGAGCGCGCCTGCCTCTACCACCAGATCGGGCGCTGCGCCGCGCCCTGCATCGGCGCCATCGACGAGGCCGCCTACGGGGCCCTGCTCGATGGCGCCGTGGCGGTCTTGAAGGGCCGCGATGCCGGCCTGCTCGAGCGCCTGCGCGAGGAGATGCACGCGGCCTCCGAGAGCCTGGCCTACGAGCGCGCGGCTCTCGTACGCGACCGCATCGAGGCCCTCGAGGGCGCCGTGAAGCGCCAGGAGGTCGTGAGCCCCGACGGCAAGGACCGCGACGTGCTTGCCGTGGCGTTGGCCGGCGGCGTGGCCATGCTCAGCGTGCTCTACGTGCGCGACGGGCACCTGCTCGCCGCGCGCTCCTGGACGCAGAAGGGGGCGCGCACGCGCCGCGAGTTGGTGACGCTTTTCCTGGAGCAGTTCTACCTGCGCGGCAAGGTCGTCCCCCCGGAGGTCCTCGTGGAGGAGGAGCCCGAGGACGTGGCCGGCATCGAGAGCGTGCTCGCCGGGCTGCGTGGCGGACCTGTCGAGGTGCGCCGTCCGCAGCGCGGCCCCGGCGTCGAACTGCTCGCCCTGGCCACGCGCAACGCCGCCGAGGCCCTGGCCGAGCACTCCGCGCGCGCGCACGACGCGCAGGCCGCGCTCCAGCGCCTGGGCGAGCTCGTGGGCCTCGCGGGCCCTCCGCAGCGCATCGAGGGCTACGACCTCTCGCACCTGGGGGGGAGCGAACCGGTCGCGGCCATGAGCGTGCTCGTGGCCGGGGTCGCCGACCCGAGCGCCTACCGGCACTTCGCCATCCGCGAAGCCGAGGGCGGCGACGACTACGGCGGCATGGCCGAGGTCATCCGCCGCCGCTTCGCGCGCGGCGAGAGCCTGGGCGACCTGCCCGACCTCGTGCTGATCGACGGCGGCCGCGGCCAGCTCGAGGCGGCGCAGCGCGCGCTGGCCGAGCTGGGCCACGCACCGATCCCGATGGTGGGTCTCGCCAAGGCCAGGACGGGCGGGGGGCCGGGGGGGAGTGACACGCCCGAGCGGCTCATCTTGCCGTGTAAAGCGCTCCCCGATTCAACGGGGTCAGACCCCGTTG
>JANOFW010000154.1:0-5192 GCA_031413835.1 Planctomycetia bacterium | reverse complement strand
GATCCCTGACCCGAACACGCCGTGAACCGACCAGGCGGTCGAGCGGCGCGCGGCCTCGCCGGATGCTGCAGCCGTCCGGGTAGGGGATGCCGATCCGGCGCGACGCGCCCTGCCAGTCGGACGTCACCGTCATCGACGGGCTCCCGTCAACTTGCTGCAGCTCCGAGTTCATGCGGCCGAGCGAGTCGAACGAGGCTTCCGTCCGCACGTCCGGCAGCGCGCCGCGTTCGACGTAGCGACCCGTGTACGCCGAGGCGAGCGCGGGCACCCGGACGCTGGCAAGGATGCAGGCCATCGCGAGGAGGCGCCACCCGGTTTGCATCGTCCTTGTCATGGAGTGCTTCGTGAGCCTCGCCACTTTCCGCGATGGCTCGCCCCTGCGTTTGCGCCGTCGCTTGGCGATGGGTTGAGGCGGAGCCCCTCGGGAAGCTTGACCAGCTCGCCCGAGGAGGCTCCACTCCTTCTTGTTCTTGAAGCAGGAAGGAGTGCCCCGATTGTCGCACGGTCTCATTTCGGATCCCAGCCTCCACGTTCTCCTCCTCGACATCGATCGGGAGCTCGCGGCGGCTGAACATGCCCTGGGCTGCGAGAGGTGCAGGGGGCGGCTCCATGTCTCGGACTACGCACGCCAGCCACGGGGAGGCCCGGGAGGGCTGGGCCGGCAGCATGACCGTCGGTTCTCGTTCTGCTGCGCCGTGGAGGGCTGCCGCAGGCGCAGGACGCCCGCCTCGGTGCGGTTTCTCGGCCGCCACGTCTTTCTCGGCGCCGTCGTCGTCCTGCTCTCCGCCCTCCAGCATGGCGTCACGCCCGGGCGGCACGAGCGGCTGAGCGAGCATCTGGACGTGAGCCGACGCACGCTCCTGCGCTGGCGCCGCTGGTGGCTCGAGCGGTTCGCCAAGTGCTCGTTCTGGACGGCGGCCCGGGGGCGCTTCGCCACGCCCGTCGAGGTGGCCCGGCTCCCGGCCTCGCTCCTCGAGCGCTTCTCCGACGACGAGCAGCAGCGCCTGCTCGCAGCCTTGCGCTTCCTCCAGCCGATCAGTGTCGGCTCTGCCCGGCACGGGCTCGCTTCCTGAGGGTCGTTGCCGATCCGCACGAGATGCGCATCGACCTGGGCACGTGACGAGGTCATCGTCTGACCCGAGCAGCATTCGCGCCGCGCAGGATGACCATGACCCACCCCACGGACGGACCGCACCCGCAGCGCTGGGCCCACCTGCGCTTCGCCGTCATCGGACACCTGCTCGCCGCGCCGCCCGACAGTGGGAGCCTGCGCGTCGCTCTCGAGCAACTCGCTGCGAGGGAGTGGACGCATCCGTCCACCGGCAGCCCCTGCCACTTCGCCTTCTCCACCATCGAGCGCTGGTACTACCAGGCCCTGCGCGAGCGACAGGACCCCGTCGGCGCGCTGCGACGCAAGGTCCGCAAGGACCGGGGCCGGCCCCGCGACGTCCCTGCGGCGATTCAGGACGCGCTGCTCGCGCAGTACGGCGCGCACCCCTCGTGGAGCGTCCAGCTCCACCACGACAACCTCGCTGCACTCGTGCAGGCCGACCCGTCGCTGGGCTCACTCCCCAGCTACGCCACGCTGCGTCGCCTGATGAAGTCGCAGGGCCTCGTGCGTCGCCGGAGGCGCGTGGGCCGCGCCCTGACGGACGGCGAGCAGCGCGCCGCCGAGCGGCTCGAACAGCGCGAGGTGCGCAGCTACGAGGCCTCCCACGTCAACGGCCTCTGGCACCTCGACTTCCACCTCGGCTCGCTCCCCGTGCTGCTGCCCTCCGGCGAGTGCCTGCGGCCCCTGTGTCTCGGCATCCTCGACGACCGCTCGAGGCTCGCCTGCCACGTCCAGTGGTACCTGGCCGAGGGGACTCGCGAGCTGGTCCACGGACTCTGCCAGGCCTTCCAGAAGCGTGCGCTCCCTCGCTCGCTCCTCTCCGACAACGGCGCGGCCATGCGCGCCGACGAGACACGACAGGGACTGTTGCGACTGTCCGTCCAGCACGAACTCATCCTGCCGCACAGCCCCTACCAGAACGGCAAGCAGGAAAACTACTGGGCTACCCTCGAAGGACGACTCATCGCCATGCTCGAGGGCTGCAAGGATCTCACGCTCGCCCAGCTCAACCTGGCGACCCAAGCCTGGGTCGAGCTCGAGTACAACCGCAAGCTCCACTCGGAGCTCGGTACCACGCCGCTGGCCCGCTACCTCGAAGGACCCGACGTGGGCCGCCCCTCGCCCGGCAGCGAGGACCTGCGCCTCGCCTTCACCCTCGAAGCGTCCCGCAGCCAGCGCGGAGGCGACGGCACCGTCAGCATCAACGGCCGGCGCTTCGAGGTGCCCTCGCGCTTCCGGCACCTGCCGCGCATCACCCTGCGCTTCGCTCGCTGGGACCTCTCCCGCGTGGTCGTCGTCGACCCGGCCTCCGGCGCGGTCCTTGATCGACTCTACCCGCTCGACAAGCAGACGAACTCCGACGGGCGGCGCCGGCGACTCGAACCCGCGGGCACCGTGGCTGCCGCGCCAGCCGAGCCCGGCGCTGCCCCGCTCCTGAAGAGGCTCCTCGCCGACTACTCCGCCACGGGGCTCCCGCCCGCCTACGTCCCACTCACCGATCCTTCAACCGACGACCCCCAGGAGACGCCATGACCTCCAAGCTCCTCGCCGCACACTCCCTCAAGTGGAATCCCTTCTCGCAGGAGATCCCCGTCGAGGCCATCCTCGTCACGCCGGCCCTGGAGAGCTTCCTCTGGAGGGTCGAGCACCTCGCGCGAGAGGGGGGCTTTGCGCTCGTCAGCGGCGAGGTCGGCACGGGCAAGTCCGTCGCCCTGCGCCTGCTCGTCGACCGCCTCTCCCGCCTGCGCGACGTCAAGGTCGGCGTCCTCACCAGGCCCCAGAGCGCCATCAACGACTTCTACCGCGAGATGGGGGAGGTCTTCGCCGTCCCGCTCTCGCCCCACAACCGCTGGGCCGGCACCAAGGTCCTGCGTGAGACGTGGCAGGCCCACGTCGAGTCAGCTCTCTTCCGGCCCGTCCTCGTCATCGACGAGGCACAGGACATGCCGCCCGCCTGCCTCAACGAGCTGCGTCTGCTCTCCTCCACCGCGCTCGACTCGCACCTCGTCCTCACCGTCGTCCTCGCCGGCGACGCCCGCCTGCTGGAAAAACTCCGCCGCGACGACCTCCTCCCGCTCGGCAGCCGCATCCGCGTCCGACTCGCCACCGAGTCGCTGTCATCCGAGCAGCTCGCCACCTGCCTGCGTCACGCGCTCGCCGCCGCTGGCAACCCGAAGCTCATGACCACCGAGCTCGTCGCCACCCTCGCTGACCACTGCGCAGGCAACCTGCGCGTCCTCATGACGATGGCGGGCGAACTCCTCGACGCCGCGCTGCAGCGCGATGTCGATCAGCTCGACGAGAAGCTCTACCTCGACCTCTTCCATGCCGAGCGGCCAGCGCCGAAGCGCGTCGCGACACCCGCCGAGCGCCGGCGGCGATGAACCTCCTGCCCGTCACGAGGGCTCATGAACTCGCGGCCTTGACCGACGAGCGCCGCTGGCTCGTCGAGCATCTCTGGTCCGAGTCCGCCGTCGGTATCGTCGGTGGCGAGCCCAAGTGCGGCAAGTCCTTCCTCGCACTCGACCTCGCCGTCGCCGTCGCATCCGGCACCCCCTGCCTCAGGCGCTTCGCCGTCAACAGGCCCGGCCGCGTCCTACTCTTCGCTGCCGAGGATGCGCTCCACGTCGTGCGCGAGCGGCTCCTCGGCATCTGCCGCGCCGCGGGCGTCAGACTCGAGGAACTCGACATCCACGTCATCACCTCGCCCACGCTCCGGCTCGACCTGGCGAGCGATGCACGCCGCCTCGCCGACACCGTCGCCGCCCTCTCGCCCCGCCTCCTCGTCCTCGACCCCTTCGTGCGACTGCACCGCATCGACGAAAACGTCTCCGCCGCCGTCGCCCCGCTCCTCGCGTCCTTGCGCGAAATCCAACGCACGCACGGTACCGCCGTCGTGCTCGTCCACCACGCCAGGAAGGGAGGTGGCGCGGGTCGACCCGGCCAGGCGCTCCGCGGATCCTCCGAACTCCACGCCTGGGGAGACTCCAACCTCTACTTGCGACGACGCGGCGACCGCGTCGTCCTCTCCGTCGAGCATCGCGCTGCGCCTTCGATCGCTGATGTCGCGCTCCGACTGCGTGCCGAGCACGACGTGCTCGCGCTGGAGATCGCGGGCGCGACCGCCCCCATCGAGGAGCCGCCTGCCGCCACGTTGCACGAACGCGTGCGCCGTGCCCTCGATGACGCGCCCGCGCCGCTCGGCCTCGATGACCTCCGCGCCGCCTGTCGCGTCCGCAAGACCACCCTCTGCGCCGCGCTCGCCGACCTTGCACGCCAGCGCATCATCGTCAGGACCGACGAGGGCTACGCCCTCGCTCCGCTGCGGCGCTGAACCCGGGTCCCGTTCCCGTCGATCCCTACACCCTGCGGGAACCGGAACCGGGAACTGACCCCCACGCCCTGCCTCCCCTCTCCACCCCCAACCACCTCGACCCAGCCGGCCGCAGGAGATCCGCGCCCCCCGCAAGGATCAGGGGCGCGGTCGCCAAGGCTGGCGGTCACGCCACCCGACCCCCATCAACAAGCGTGACCCGATCGCCATCAAAGAGCGTGACCACGCTCAAGCGGGCCCCGCTCGCCGCCGTTCCGGTTGTAGTCGAACGTGTAGATGCCACCCGCTTCGCGACCGGGGCCCGGAGCGCCGCTCCCGAGCGTCTCCGATTCCACCCAGCCGAAAGTGGGCGAGGCGGGCTCGGTGTCGTGCTGCCACTGGAGCGCCGGCAGGGGATCCAGGATCGGGTACGTGATGGACGCGAGCGACAGCTCGAGCGGCGAGCCAGCCTCTTCACTCGCATAGGTGTAGTCGATGGCCATGTCCTCCGGCCCGCGCACGTGGACCAGGCGCTGCCGCGCGTCGTACTCGTAGGTGAACGAGCGACCGGTCGAGTCCAGGACCTCCGTCACGAGCAGGGGGAAGTTCGGGTCGTTGCTCAGGAACTCGACGTAGCGGCCGAGGTCATCCGTCACCCGGGAAGGGTGCTGGCCGAGCGGCCACTCGCCGTCCCAGGTGTACCCGTAGCTGAAGGCGAGGCTGTTGCCGACGGCGGACCGGACGGCCCGGAGCCGGCCGACGAGCCGC
>JANOFW010000153.1:0-14723 GCA_031413835.1 Planctomycetia bacterium | reverse complement strand
CCGCGTGATCCGCCTGGGGGTAGAGCTCACGACACCGTCGGGCACCCACCGCCTCGCCCCCGACAGCGGCCCAGCAGGCCACGCATCCCCCGGCGGTGCCGTCGTCGTGCTGCGCTAGACCCCGCGCAGCTCCGTGCCGAGTTCCTCGGCGAGCCGGCGCCAGAAGGCCACGTGGCGCTCCTGCTGCCAGGCATAGGCGAAGAGCTCGATCACCGGTCCGCCGCCTGCAGGAAGGCCCAGCTCGCGCCGCGCCAGCACCCCATCGAGGTCGAAGGGGTAGACGATCAAAGAACCTTCTTCCGGGGGTGCGGGGGTGGGATCCGGCGCGGGCTCTGGCGCGAGGCGGTACTGGATCTCGAGCCGATGAATGCGCACCTGCTCGGTGACGAAGGTCTCGGGAGGGGCGCTGTCGCGGCTCCTGGCGCCCAAGCCGAAGATGGACGCGAAGCTCTTGAGCGCGCCCTGTTTCAAGAAGTGCGTCCGCACGTGCTGGTCGGCCGCGCGCCAGGTCCGCTGCACGCAGGCGTCCAGCGCTGCCGGGGTGCACAGGCGCCGCAGCGCCGCGACCACGCGCGGCAGGCTCTCGGCCGTCAGCGCGCGCACGTCGGGCAGGGCGTCCACGAGGTCGATGCCCGCCGGGTCAAGGAACCAGAGCGGGGGCAGCGCCGCCACGCGCATATCGGGATGGGCCAGCGCCCGCGCCAGCGCAACGCCCAGATCGGCCCCGGGAGGCAACGGCAGGTAGAGAGGCCGCTCATGCGGCAGGGAGGGAGCGTCCATCGAGCCCACCCTACTCCGGCTCGTTGGGCCTACTCAAGCCGTACGCGCAACAGTGTGATCGTGGCCGGGGGCTCGGGGGAGGGCAGCCGGCGCTCCTCCACCAGCGCGAGACCAGCGGCATCCGCGACGGCCGGGAAGTCGCGGGCGTGCAGGCGACCGGGATCGGTCAACCAGCCCTCGCCGTCGTCGGCCAGGTGCTCGGAGAGGAACCGGGCCACGGGCTCGGCGTTGCGCGCCTCGTAGAGGATGTCGCCAGCGAGGATCACGTCGAAGCGCCCGAGGTCGGGCGGAGGCTTGCGCCAGTCGGCGGTCAGGCAGCGTGGCGGTGCCATCCCCAGCCGCTTGGCGCTCAACCCCACCAGCACCTCGGCCTCGGGAGCCCAGTCCAGGAAGGTGACCAAGGCGCCCTGGCGCGCGGCTGCCAGCCCCCCGGCCCCCACCCCACAGCCCAGATCGAGCACGCGCCGGCCACGCCACTCGTCGTGCTGGGCCACGGCGTGGGCGAGCGCCAGCCCGCTAGGCCAGAGCAGCGCGTAGTAGGGCATGCGCTCGTCGCTGGCCGAGAAGCTCTCGTCGTCCATGGCGTCGAGCAGCAGGTCGGGATCAGCCAGCAGGTAGACGCCGAAGGGCGGACGGCCCAGCACGAAGGGCAGGGGACGCCAGGCCAGCGGGGGCAGGCCCGGCACGCGGGGCGTATCGCCAGGTTCGGGAGGAGGTGGGTCGGCAGGAGGCGGGGTCGGTTTCACGTGCGGGGGGCTCGTACCTCCGCTATACGCGGGGTCGGTCCGGGGCCCTCGTTCCCCCCGGGCCGGGAGACTCCATGAGCGGCCTTCGCACCGTGTTTCTCCTGGTCCTGCTGACCGGGTTGCTCGTGCTGGGTGCCCAGTGGCTGGGCTTCGGCAAGACCGGCATGCTGGTGGCGCTGGGCGTTGGCCTGGCGCTCAACCTGGTCAACTACTGGTTCTCCTCCAAGCTGATCCTGGCTTCCTACCGAGCCCAGGTGCTCGAGCCCGGCACGCCCGCGGCGGCCCCCTACGCCTGGCTTATCGACGACGTGCATGCCATGGCCGCCCAGGCCGGCATGCCCGCGCCCAAGGTGGCGATCATCCCCAACGAGGCGCCCAACGCCTTCGCCACGGGCAGGAATCCCGCCAACGCCGTGGTCGCCGCCACGGTCGGCCTGCTGCGCATCCTGGACCGCCGCCAGGTGCGTGCCGTGCTGGGGCACGAGCTGGGCCACGTGAAGAACCGCGACATGCTCACCATGACCCTCGTGGCAGGCGCCGTCTCGGCCATCGGCTTCCTGGCCTACATCGCGCAGTTCACCGCGTTTGCGGGTCGGCACCGCAGCACGGAGGGCCAGCGGGGCACCAACCCCTTCGTCATCCTCGCGGTCGCGATCCTGGCCCCGATCGTGGCCATGCTGGTGCAGATGGCCATCAGCCGCTCCCGCGAGTACGGCGCCGATGCCACGGGCGCCGAGCTCTCGGGCGATCCGGCCGCGCTGGCCGACGCGCTCGAGGTGATGCACCGCGCCATCCCGGTGGCGCCCCCCCTGACGGCCAGCGGCACCACCGCGCACCTGATGATCGCCAACCCCTTCACGGGCCGCTCGCTGGCCCGGCTCTTCAGCACCCATCCGGACCCCGCGGTCCGCATCCAGCGCCTGCGTGCCATGGCGGCCGCGAGGTAGCGGCCCGGCCCCGCGCGCCGTGGAGGCCCCCCGCGCCCCCCCGGCCCCCCCCCACAAGGCCAGAATCCGGCCTCGCGCGGGATCTTCCCCCTTCCAGAAGCGTGGGTCTTTCCGCAGAATCATGGGCTACCCCGAGGGAGCCTCCGCGGACAGATCGATGGGCTGGTTCATCGTCGACGGCCACGAGGACATCGCCACAGCGCTCCTCGAGGCCAAGGACCGGGACTTCGGTGCCCCGGCCCCTCCGGGACAGGCTCTCTCGCTGGCCGACGCCAAGCGCGGCGGCCTGGGCGTGATCCTGGGAACGATCTTCGCCACGGAAGGCTACTGGAAGGGCGAGGCGCCCACCGACGCCGCCGAGCGGCAGATGCGCTGCTACGAGGAGCTGCTCGTCAAGCACGCCAAGGACCTGTTCCGCGTCGAGAGCCGGGGCGACCTCTCGCTGTGCCGCGCCGGCGGGCCCATCGGCCTGCTGCACCTGATGGAGGGTGCCGATCCGATCCGCACGCCGCGTGAGCTGGCGCGCTGGGTGGAGCGCGGCGTGCGCGTGGTGGGGCCGGCCTGGAACACGCCCAACCGCTACTGCGGCGGCTGCAAGGACGACCAGGGCCTGACGCGCGAGGGCCGCTCGCTGCTCGACGAGATGCGCGCGCTGGACGTGGTGCCCGACCTCTCGCACTTGAACCCGGTGGCCTTCGACGACGTGCTGGCCCACGACGCCGGCTGCGTGGTGGCCAGCCACAGCAACGCGCACGCGCTCCAGCCGCACCGCCGCAACCTGACCGACGCCCAGATCCGACGCATCGCCGAGCGCGACGGGCTGGTGGGCGTGGTGCTCTACAACCCCTTCCTGGCCAAGGGCGGGGCCACGCTCGACACCGTCGTGGCCCACATCCAGCACATCGTCGATCTCGTGGGCCCCGAGCACGTGGGCCTGGGCAGCGACCTCGACGGCGGCTTCGGCTCCAAGGACGTGCCCACCGGGATCGAGACGGTGGCCGACCTCCGGCGCATCGGCGAGGTCCTGGGCGCGCGGGACTACCCCGAGCAGGCCATCGAGAAGATCCTGGGGGGGAACTGGCTCAGGATCCTGCGTCGGGTGCTTCCCGAGTGACGGGGCCCCGAGCGGCCCCGTCACATGTGTTCGCTGCGCGGCCGGAACGGAGGGGGGGCGCGGGGGGCCGGTAGGATCGTCCGGCCATGCGCGACACAGAGACCAGAGCCAGCGACCCGGTCGTGCGATTTGAGGCCGTGAGCAAGCGGTTCGGAGAGTTCACGGTCGTCGATGACGTGTCGTTCGAGGTGCCGCGGGGCAGCACCTTCGGGATCCTGGGCAGCAACGGGGCGGGCAAGACCACCTCGATCCGCATGCTGATGAACATCTTCCGGCCCGAGGCCGGCCGCGTGGAGGTGCTGGGTTCGCAGGTGGACGAGGCCGTCAAGCCGCGCGTGGGCTACCTGCCCGAGGAGCGCGGCCTCTACAAGAAGATGCGCCTCGAGGAGACGCTGCGCTACTTCGGCCGCATCAAGGGACGCGACGACGCCTTCCTCGCTCCGCGCATCGACCTGTGGCTCGAGCACATGGGCCTCGCGGCCTGGCGCCGGCGGCGGGTGGAGGAGCTCAGCAAGGGCATGGCCCAGAAGCTGCAGTTCATCGTGACCGTGGTGCACGGGCCCGAGCTGCTGGTGCTCGACGAGCCCTTCGCGGGTCTCGACCCCGTCAACCGCGACGCGCTGCGCGACGCGGTGCTCGAGCTCAAGCGCACGGGCACCACCATCGTGTTCTGCACGCACGTGATGGAGCAGGCCGAGCAGCTGTGCGACGGTCTGGTGATGCTGCACCGCGGCCGGGTGCGTCTGGCAGGCAGCGTGGCCCAGGTGCGCGCCTCCGAGGGGCGCATCGCGGCGCACATCGAGCACCGGCTGCGTCCCGGCGCCTCGCTCGACGGCCTGCCCGGCGTGGCCTCGGTGGACGACCGCGGACGCGAAGCCGAGCTGACCCTGGAGACGGACGCCGACCCCGCGACGCTGCTGCGCGCGCTGCTCGAGCGGGCCGACCTGACGCGCTTCGAGGTCCGCACGCCGAGCCTGCACGAGATCTTTAAGCGCGTCGTGGGCGCGACGGAGAGCGCCCCCGCATGAGCCGCGTCTGGCTGATCATGAAGCGCGAGTACCTCGAGAACGTGCGTACCAAGGCGTTCCTGATCGGGCTCGTGCTCACGCCGGTGTGGATGGGGCTGGTGTTCCTCGTGCCGGCGCTGGCCAAGGAGACCTCCAAGAGCGAGCGCGTGGTGATCGTGGACGAGACGGGCGTGCTGGGCGCGCCGTTGGTGCGCGAGCTCGAGAAGCTGCGCACACCCGACGACCGGCCGCGCTTCCTGCCCGAGATCGTGGCGCGCGCCGGCGCCGGGACCCTGGCCGAGCTGCAGGTGGCGGCGGGCCAGGGCGACGCCTTCGTGCTGGTGCTGACCCCCTCGCTGCTCGACAACAAGCGCGCGCCCGGCGTGGGCGAGGGCGCGCCGGCCCTCTACGGCACGAGCGGCGTGGGCGCCATGGAGGCGGGCCGGACGCTCGAGACGGCCGTGAACCTGGTGGTCAACGCGCACCTGGTGGAGAAGCACCACGTGGACCCGGAGGTGGCGGTCGCCCTCTTGAAGCCCGCCGTGCGCTACACCGGGCTCACGGCGGACGGCGAGCGCGGCGGCGCGGCTCAGGCCATCGCCCCCTTCCTGACCATGATGCTGCTCTTCATGGGCATCGTGGGCATCAGCCAGATGCTGATCAGCAGCACGTTGGAGGAGAAGGCCAGCCGCGTCTACGAGGTGCTGCTCTCCTCCGTCTCGCCCTTCCAGCTCATGGCCGGCAAGGTGCTGGGCATCTGCGCCGTGGGCTTCACGCTGCTGGGCCTGTGGTCCGGGGGCGGCCTCGTGGCCGCCTCGATGCAGGGCCTCTCGGGCCTGGTGACCGGCACGCAGGTGCTCCTCTTCCTGGCCTACTACGTGCTCGGCTTCCTGCTCATCGCCAGCCTGATGGTCTCCGTGGGCAGCGCCTGCAACACGCTCAAGGAAGCGCAGAACCTGATGGCGCCCATCTCCCTGCTGCTGGCCATGCCCCTGATGTTCGCCCTGGTGGTGATGAGGGACCCCAACGGCACCTTCGCCACCGTGCTCTCCTTCGTGCCGCCCTTCACGCCCTTCCTGATGATGGCGCGCGTCTCCAGCGTCCCCGGTCCCCCGGCCTGGCAGATCCCCGCCAGCCTCCTGCTGCTCGCCGTGTCCACCTATCTGGCCCTGCGCCTGGCCGCCCGCGTCTTCCGCGTCGGCATCCTCATGTACGGCCAGCCCCCCCGGTTGAAGGAGATCTGGCGCTGGATGCGGACGCCGTAACTTCCCGCGTCACTCCACGTGGAAGAGCTTGGCGGCGACGTCCTGGGCGATCTGCTTGTCGGTGAGGGCCAGGCGGGTCTCGCCGCGTAGGGCCGTGTCTTCGCCCTCGAGGCGGGCGCGCTCGCCGGGCTCGAGGGCCTCGTCCACGAGGCGGCGCAGGATCTGGACGTGGCGCTCGATGTCGGCCTTCACGAGCGGGTGCTCGTAGATGGCGCGCAGCCAGCGACGCAGCAGGGGGCGTCCGGCCCATAGATCGCCGCAGCGCTCGTCGTAGTCCTCGGCCGCATCCTCGGTGTCGAGAGCCTTGGGATGCGTGCCGCGGTAGGAGGGCACGTCGTTCAGGGGCTCGGCGTCGGAGAGCCGCGCCGCCAGATGCAGGTTCTCGAAGATGCCCAGGCGCAACGCGCCCACCGAGCGGACGAAGTCGGCGCGGTAGAAGTGCGCCAGGCCCAGGTTGAAGAGCACGTCGGGGTCGTCGCCGGCGCGCATGAACTCGCGCACGGCCTGTTCGTCCTGCCCCATGCGGAAGCAGGTCTCGCCCACAAGGAAGCGCACGTCCAGGGGGTCGGAGGGGGAGAGCTTCAGGAGCTTCCTGAAGATGCGCGCGGCGTCCTCGTAGGCGCCCAGCCAGAAGCGGGTGAGCCCGCGGCCGTGCAGCGCGCGCATGTAGGGCCGGGTGCGGACGTCGGTCCACCAGCGGCGCGCCCGGCGCGGATCGCCCTCGATGGGCCCCAGGCGCTGGCGGGCGTAGCGCACGGCCCGACGGTAGTCCTGGTCGGCGCGCTTGAGGCGCCCTAGGTCGTAGCAGGCCTTGCCGCTGCCGCACCAGGCCTCGGGATCCTCGGGGTCCATCTCGAGGGCCCGCTGGAAGCACTCCAGGGCCTCCTCGGGCTCGCCCCGATCGAGGTGGTCGGCGCCGCGCTCGCACCAGGTTCGGACGTCCTCGCTCATGGGCCCGATCCTACCTGTAGCCTGGGGATGCGCCGCGGCAGGGCGCTCTGACCCCACCCGCCCCGGAGCCCCCCATGGCGCAACGCCGTCTGGCCGGAGGCTGGCCGCTGCTGCTGCTGGCCCTGGGACTGGGCTTCCTCGTGGAGCGCCTGGTGGTGACCGACACGGAGGCCATCGAGGCCCTGCTCGACGAGGCGCGGGCGGCCTTGAAGGAGCGCGCCGTCGAGCGGCTGCGCCCGCTGCTCGCGGAGGACTTCGAGCACGCAGGTCGAGGGCCCGACGAGGCCGTCGCGGAGGCGCGCCGCCTGATCGAGCGCCACCGGCCCACCCTGCTCGAGATCGACCCCGGCCCGATCGTCGTGGGCCGGGGCCGCGCGGAGGTGGACGTGGCCGTGCGCGCACTGGCCTACGGCGGCGGCTACATGGGCGGACTGCGGCTGGTCTTCGCACAGGATCCGGACGGCTGGCGCATCATCTCGGCCGAGCAGGTCGATCTCCCTGCGGCGCGGACAGGGCTCCCAGGGCAGAATGGTCGCTAGGAATCCCGCGTGTCCACCCCGACCCAGCTCCTGTTCGATCGCCTGCTGCCGGGCTCGCTCGAAGCGTTGCTCGCCGGCGCGCTGGGGCGCCACGTGCCGCGGATGGGACCGGACGACAGCTTCCGCATCTCCTCCTGCGGACGCTTCTCGGGCCGCATCGCCGCCGACCTGCTGGCCTTCGCCAAGAACCAGGCCTACGACGGCGCTTTCCTGCTGCTGCAGGACGACATCACGCGCGTGCTCTACCTGGCGCAGGGCAGCGTGATCGGCGCCGAGAGCAACGTGCTCTTCGAACGTCTCGGACGCGTGCTCCTGCGCCTGGGCCACCTCAGCGCCGACGACGCCCGGCACGTGGTCACGGTCGAAGAGAGCCGCGGCACCGCAGCGGCAGCCTCGATGCTCCCTGGGGAGGTGGCCTGCATCGGGTTGGACCGCCGCGCCTGGGAGGTAGGCACATCGCTCACCTTCATGGGCAGCTCGCACTTCCTCTTCGTGGACGGCGCGCCCGAGCTGGGCGATCTCCCGCGGCTCGCCATCGCGCCCATGGACCTGGCCATCGAGGGCGTGCGGCGCTACGACGAGTGGCGTAACGCGGCGCACAAGCCGACGGCCCCGCCTGACGAGCCCAAGGCCGATCTCGAGGCCGCGCCGCAGAGCAAGCCGCGCCCCGCCGCCGCCACGCACGACGTGCGCACCGACGTAGACGAGATCATGCGCCTGCTCAGCGAGTGAGCGCGGTCCTCGTCAACGCGCTCCTGGTCAACGGAGTGTGACCCAATCGCAGGGCGAGCCCTCTCGGCCCGCGAGGATGGCGCGCACGCGCCAGCGCAGCGCGCCTGCCGTGGCGGCGATGCGCTCGAGCTCGATCGTGGTGGCCGTGGCGCGCACGGGCTTGCGGGCGCCGGCGAGCCAGCCGCTGGGACCCTGTTCCTCGATCTCGACCAGGTAGGCTTCGGCCCCCTCCACCGGCAGCCACGAGAAGCCCAGCAGCAACGTGGGCTGCTTGGGCATCAGCGTGCCCTCGGAGGGCGCGATCGGCGCCGGCACGCCCGCCGGCGCCTGGGCCCCGGACGGGGCGGTCGGCGCGGCGGGAGGGGCTCGGGTTCCGACGGGCGCCGAGCCGCTGGGTCCAGGGGGCGCGGGGGCGGCGGGCAGGATCCACACCTGCACCAGCGAACCCTTGGGCACCTCGGCGCCCGCGGCCGGCTTCTGGTCGGCCACGCGTCCCGGAAGGCCGCTCTTGGCCTGCTCCTGCTTGAACACCAGACCCAGGTCCGTGAGGATGCGCTCCGCCTGCGGAGCCGTGCGGTCGAGCAGATCGGGCACCATGACGCGCGGGACATCGACTGCCGGGGCGGGAGCGGTCTCGCCGTCGTAGTCGCCGCCGGCCGTGACCGTGACCTTGACCACGGCGCCCTTCGCGCGCTGCTGCCCGACCTCCGGCACCTGGGTCACCACGCGACCCACGGGGTGGCCGGGCACGCGCTCGACGTAGAGCTCAAGCTCGGCCTCGCGCGCGCGCTGCTCCGCGTCCGCTAGCGTGAGCCCGCGCAGGTCGGGCACCTCGCCGGGCGTGGCGCGCTCGGCCACGGCGGGGGCGTCGGGGCTGCCCGAGGGTGGCGCGCTGGGCAGCGGCTCATACGCCGGCAGGGGCGGCTCCGGTGCGAGCGGCGCACCGGGCTCGCTTCCTCCCTGCGCGCCGGGAAGACGCGGCGGAGGAGGCGGCGTGACCAGGGGCGTGACGAGCGGCGTGCCGGCCGGCACCACCGACGGGGCCGCGAAGGGCCGCACGCGCGGCCACGCGGGATCGGGCAGCCGGCCATCGGGGCCCCCGTTCGCCGCGGCCATCACCATCAGCTGCACCCCGGAACCGCGCTTGACCAGCGTGCCCGGCCGCGGCTTCTGCTGGATCACCAGCCCGAGGGCGTAGCCCTGGCTGTAGCGGTGCTCGTAGTACCTCTCCAGGTTGATCCCGTTCTCGGCCAGCAGCGCCGCCGCCTCCGGCAGCCGGCGCATGGAGACGTCGGGCACGACGGCCGGCGGCGGGTCGTCGGCCTCGAGACAGGCCGGTTCGAACGCGGCGACGAGCCCCGCCAGCACGAGCAGGCCAGCCACGAGGGAGGGGGCGCGGCGCGGGGACATCGCGGCCAGTGTACGGTCGCGGCCTGCGCCGTACGATGCGCACCCGTGGTGGTCGCGCCCCCTTCCCATCGGCTGCCCGTGATCCTGTTGGCGGTCGTCTCGGGCGCGCTCCTCGCCTCGGCCTTCGATCCCTACGACCGCGCCACGTGGTGGATGGAGGTCGCCCCCGTCCTCGCCGCGCTGCCGCTGCTCGCGGCGACCTACCGGCGCTTCCCCTTCACGCCGCTCTCCTACCTGCTGATGGCCCTGTTCTCGGTGATCCTGATCGTCGGCGGCTACTGGACCTACGCGCGCGTCCCGGTGGGCAACTGGGTGAAGGACGCCCTCGACCTCTCGCGCAACCACTACGACCGCATGGGACACACCTTCCAAGGCGTGATCCCGGCGATGGTCGGGCGCGAGCTCCTGCTGCGCACCTCGCCGCTGCGAGCGGGCGGCTGGCTGTTCACCACGTGCACCGCGATCGCGCTGGCGATCTCCGCGCTCTACGAGCTGGTCGAGTGGATCACCGCCCTCGTCGCGGGCGGCGGCGCCACCGACTTCCTGGGCTCCCAGGGCGACCCCTGGGACGCCCAGGCCGACATGCTCTGCGCGCTCGTGGGCGCCATCGCCTCGCAGCTGCTGCTCTCGCGCCTCCACGACCGCCAGCTCGCCCAGCTCGCGCGGACGTCCCAGCGCTAGCCGGCGGTGAGCGTGCCGTCGGTGAGGGTGAGCACGCGCGAGGCGCCAGCGAGCATGGCGCGGTCGTGGGTCACCACGACGAGGGCGGCGCGGCCGAGGTGGGCGCGGAGCAGGTCCATCACGGCGTGGCCGGAGGATTGGTCGAGGAAGGCGGTGGGCTCGTCGGCCAGGACGAGGTCGGGGGTGTTGGCCAGGGCGCGCAAGAGGCCGGCGCGCTGGCGCTGGCCACCGGAGAGGCGGTGCGGTCGCTCGTCGAGCAGGTCCTGCATGCCGATGGCCTCGGCCAGGCTCTCGAGGCGCGCGGGGCCGTCTGAGTCCTCGACGTGGGTGAGCGCGTTCTCGCGCACGCTCAGGTAGGGCACCAGGAAGGGCTCCTGGAAGACGAAGCCCACGTGCCGGCGGCGCTGGTCGGCGTTGGTCTCGGGCGAGGAGGAGAGGGCTTGGCCCAGGAGGCGCACGCCGCCCGCGCTGGGGCGGCGCAGGCCGCCGAGCAGGAAGAGCAGGCTCGACTTGCCCGAGCCCGAGGGACCGACGATGCCCAGGAACTCGCCGCGCTGGACCTCCAGCGAGACGTCGCGCACGGCCTCGACGTGGCGCGCGCCGTCGGAGTAGGCCAGCGACAGGCCGCGGGCCTCAAGCACGGCGGCAGGGACCTGGAGGGCCGCGCTCATGCGCCCCTCCTCTGGATGACCGCCACGGGGTCCATGCGCGCGAGCTTCACGCGCAGTGCGATCGAGCCCACCAGGGTCGAGAGCACGGGCACGGCCAGCGAGAAGAGCAGGGGCCGTGCGTCGAGCAGGTGCATCAGGATGCCCTTGGGCTCGAGCACCAGCGCGCGGTAGATGCTCACGACGACCAGGCCCAGCGCCAGGCCCGCGGCCCAGCCCAACAGCGCGACCAGCGCGCTCTCGGCCGCCAGCTTCCTGACCAGCCGCCGCCGCGGGTGGCCCACCGCCAGCAGCAGGGCCAGCTCGTCGAGGCGCGCGTGGAACAGCAGCAGGTCGAGCAGCGCCGTCACCAGCGCCACCACGATGGCCACGGCGGCGGTGATGAAGGTCAGCACCAGCGGCAGGTTGACGAACGACTTGTGGATGCGTGCGCGAACGAGCTCGTCGTTCACCACGCGGAAGGCGGCGCCCCCCGAGGGCAGCTTGGCGGCCTCCAGGTAGGCGTCGCTCGCCGCCTTGCGCCCGGGGCTCGCGTAGACCACCTCGAAGGGCAGCTGACGGGCGTAGATCGAGTCGGGCTGGCTGGCCCGCGAGAGGTCGCCCAGGGCCAGGCGCGCGGGCCCCGCCAGCACCCCCACCACTTCGAAGCGCCCAGGCGTGCCGTCGAGCCGGTCCACCTCCTCGCCGAAGACCGTGCCCAGCGCCCAGCCGCGTGCCTTGAGGACGGCCTCGTGCACGACGGCGTCCGCGCTGCCCGGCTCGGGCATGCGTCCCTCGACCAGACGGCAGCCCACGCGCTCAAGCAGCCCGGCGTGCTCCGAAACGTCGAGCAGCAGCAACGGCGCCCAGGCCTCGCCCACGATCATGGGCGTGCGGATCCAGAACATCTTGGCGGACTGGCGCCGCTCCTGGGACGGGTTGGCGTCGAGCAGGCCGGTCAGCGTGCGGTCCAGGATGGGCCGCTCGCGGGGCGTCACGATGGTGATCGCCTCCATGGCCGCCGTGTAGGCCTGAGTGGTGGCCTCGAAGGCGTTGGTGGGCGTGATGGCCGTCACCAGCAGGCAGGTGACCAGGGCCTGGATGCCCAGCACGGGCGCGACCCGCCTGAGGTTGCGCGCCAGGTAGACGCGGGCGGAGAGGGGCGCGAGGGCCACGCCCTGGCTCACGCTTTCTCGAGCGCCACCGAGAGGTCGTGGTCGGGCAGGTCCACCTTGGCGAGGCCCGTGGCGCCGGCGGCCTCGTCGAAGGCCACGGCCAGCACCTCGCCGGCCACGTACTCCTTGTGGGCACGCAGGGCGAGGGCGAGCTCGCCCGTGGCGTGCCAGCGCAGGCGGATGCGGTCCTCGACGCGCAGCCCGGAGGACTTGCGCAGGTCGTTCAAGCGCCGCACCACCTCGCGCGCCAGGCCCTCGCGCACGAGCGCCGGCGTGAGCGTGGTGTCGAGCGCCGCGAGCACGCCGCCGCCGAACTCCCCCACGGCCCCCTGCGGCACCTCGACCGTGACGCGCACATCGGCGGGCTTGAGGTCCACCGGTCCCTGCGCGGTGGTCACCTGCGGTACGTCGGTCGCCAGGAGCGCCGCCACCCCGGCGGTGTCAAGCGCTTCAAGCGCGGACGCGACCGGCGGCGTGAGGGCGCCCAGCCGCCGTGCCGCCTCCTTCTTGTCCAACGTTGCCTTGAGCCGCGTGTCCTTGGCCAACGCATCGACGAAGTCGACGCGCTTCACGTTGAGCTCGTCCTGGATCACCTCGGCCTGGGCGCGGGCGAAGGCCAGCGCCGCGCCGGACAGGCCCCAGAGGGAGAGGCGCGCGAGCGGCTGGCGCACGTTCAGGCCTGCCTTCTGGCGCGCCGCATGGCCCAGCGAGACGACCCGCCGCACGGCCTCCATGCCGTTCTCGAGGGCTTCGTCGTAGAGGCGCACGTCGGCGACCGGCCAGGCCGCGAGGTGCACGCTGGCCGCAACCCCCTCGACATGCGGCAGCAGCGCGCGCTGGAGCGCGTCGGTCAAGAAGGGCGCGATGGGTGCCGCCAGGCGCGCGACCGTCAGCAGGGCCTCGTGCAGCGTGGCGTAGGCGGCCTGCTTGTCGGCGTTGAGGCCCTCGCCGTAGAAGCGCCGCCGGCTGCGCCGCAGCCACCAGTTGGAGAGATCCTCGACCACGAACCAGGTCAGGCGCTGGCCGACGCGCCCGGTCTCCATGGCCTCCATGTCGGCCGTCACCTGCGCCACGAGACGCTCGCGACGTGCCACCAGCCAGCGGTCGAGGGTGGGACGCTTGAGGGGCGCTGGGGGCGCTGCCGCGGGCGACCAGCCGTCGGGGTTGGCGTACATGGCCAGGAAGGAGTAGCAGTTGAAGAGCGTGCCGAAGAAGCGGCTGCGGACCTCGTCGAGGTCCTTGACGTCGAAGCGCAGCGGCACCCACATCTGCCGCGCCATGAGCAGCCAGCGCACCACGTCGGCGCCGTGCGAGGTCATGAGCTCGAAGGGGTTGACCGTGTTGCCCCGCGTCTTGCTCATCTTCTTGCCCTGGGCGTCGAGCAGCAGGTCCATGCAGGCCACGCTCTTGGCGGCGGGCTTGTCCATGAGCAGCGTGCTGACGGCCAGCAGGGTGTAGAACCAGCCGCGGGTCTGGTCCACGGCCTCGGCGATGAACTCAGCGGGGTGCTCGCGCTCCACGCGCTCCTTGTTCTCGAAGGGGTAGTGCCACTGGGCGAAGGGCATGGCGCCCGAGTCGAACCACACGTCCACAACCTCGGGCGTGCGCGTGAGCGTGCCGCGGCAGCCCGGCTTGGGGCAGGGCCAGCTCACCTCGTCCACCTGAGGGCGATGCAGGTCTTCGACGCGCCGGCCGGCTTTGGCGCTGAGCTCGGCATCCGAGCCGATGGCCTCGACGTGCCCGCAGCCCTTGACCCCGCAGACCCACAGGGGCAGCGGCGTGCCCCAGTAGCGGTCGCGCGAGATGGCCCAGTCCACGTTGCCCTCGAGCCACTGGCCGAAGCGCCCCTCGCCGATCGACGGCGGGAACCAGCGCATGGCGCGGTTGAGCTCCACCATGCGGTCCTTCACGCTCGTGGTGCGGATGTACCAGGAGTCGCGCGCGTAGTAGAGGAGCGGCGTCTCGCAGCGCCAGCAATGCGGATAGCTGTGCACGATCGTGTCACGCTTCCACAGGCTGCCCTGCTCCTTGAGCAGGCGCAGGATCTCCTTGTCGGCCTCCTTGAAGAACACGCCCGCGACGGGCGAGCCGGGGACGAAGCGCCCTTGCGCGTCCACGGGGTGGAGCACCGGCAGCCCCTCGCGGCGGCCCACGTCGTGGTCGTCCTGGCCGTAGGCGGGCGCCATGTGGACGATGCCGGTGCCGTCGCTCGTGGTCACGAACTGGCCCGCGACCACGGTGAACGGCGCCGTCGGCCCCGGGGCCTTGGGCAGCGTGTACCAGTCGAGCAGCCGCCGGAAGCGCCGCCCCACCAACGCCTGGCCCTTCACGCGCTCGAGCACGGTGTGTTTGGCCCCCAGCGCCCCCAGACGTGCCTCCGCCAGCCAGAGCCTCTCGCCCGCCGTCGGCCCCTCCGTCACCTCCACCTTGACGTAGTCCACATCCGCATGGACCGCCAACGCCACGTTGGAGGGCAGCGTCCACGGCGTGGTGGTCCACACCAAGAAGGCCTCTCTGTCTGCCCTATCCCGTCCGTCGTCGGCCGCGAAGCGGACGAAGACGGACGGGTCTTGGACATCCTTGTAGCCCTGGCCCACCTCGTGGCTCGAGAGCGGCGTCGTGCACGAGGGGCAGTAGGGCACGATCTTGTGGCCCTTGTAGAGCAGCCCGCGGCGGAAGAACTCGGCCAGGATCCACCACAGGCTCTCGACGTACTCGCGCGAGCAGGT